>MWDV01000464.1 GCA_002070715.1 Verrucomicrobia bacterium ADurb.Bin118 | reverse complement strand
CCCGCTTCGCTTTCATTGGGCGTCAGCAGATACACTTGGCGGAGCAACTTGTCCGGGAGCGGCCGGGCGGGGGCGGGATTCAAAATGACCCGCGCGCCGGCGGCCACCGCCAGGTCCGCGGCGGCTTGAACCGTGTTCAGGGGCGTTTCCAGTTGGAGCAGTAACACGCTCGCCCCGCGCAAGGCGCTTTTGGCTTTGACCACATCCGCCGGCGTCAGTTTCCCATTGGCGCCGGAGGCCACCGCGATGCTGTTTTCGCCGTCCTTGCCCACAAAGATCAGAGCCACGCCCGAGGGATGGGTCCGATCGCGGATGACGTGCTTGACGTTGAGGCCATCCGCGCGGAAGCCGGCCAGGGCACGATCGCCAAACATATCCCGGCCCACGCGCGCGACGAACGTGACCGCGCCGCCGGCGCGCGCGGCGGCCACGGCTTGATTGGCCCCCTTGCCGCCGGCGGCGATGGCGAATTCGCCGCCCAACAACGTCTCGCCCGGTTTGGGGATGCGGTCCAGTTTGATGATCATGTCGGTGTTGGAACTGCCGACCACCACGAGGGAAGGCTTGCTCATAATCGGAAATCAAGTGCGTTGGTTCAACGGGATGGAAACGATGGCTGCATCCGGCGGACCTCAGAGTTTGGACGCGATCAGGATCCCCAGACCCAGCAGGTAGAAGAAAAACATCGCGCCCAGAAGCGAGTTGGTCCCGCGCGGCGCGCCCTTGAATTCCTTCCAAATGAAGACGCCCCAAAACGCGCCAATCATGGTGGCGCCCTGGCCCAGTCCGTAGGCCAGCGCGGGATCGGCGGCGTTGGCGGCAATGATGCTGAAGCTCATGCCCAGGTTCCAAATCATGCCGCCCAAAATGCCGATCAAATGCAGGCGGACGTTGCCTTTGCGAAAATAATCGCCAAAGGCCACCGGGGCGCCGGAGAGCGGTTTGACCATCATCACGCTGTTCCAGATGAAATTGGACAGCAACACTCCGGCGGAAAAGGCCACGATGGCGGTGTAGGGACTCAGTTTGCCCGCTTCCAACATCTGGGTTTCGCCCTCCATGCGCCCCATGGCTTGCGCGACAAAGGCGTAGAACCACCCCATCAGCAAGCCGGCCACCACGGAAATGACAATGCCCTTGGTGGGCGTTTTTTGGCTGGTGCTGGCCAGGCGTTTGTAAGCCAGTCCGTCCAGAATGATGGCGATCACCACGCCCGCCACTCCCAGGGCCAGCATGGGGACGTTGCCTTGTCCGGTGACGACGTAGGTTGTAATGACCCCCAAAACCAGGGCCAGGCCGACGCCGACCGGGAAAGCCACCGCCATGCCCGCAATGTCAATGGCCGCGACGAGCAGGATGTTGGAGAGATTGAAGACCACTCCGCCCAGAAAAGCCGAGCCCAGCCATTTGGCGTCGGCCTGCTGCAAATCCGCCAGGAACCCGCGCCCCCCGGCGCCGGTACTGCCCATGGTAAACGCGAGAATGAGCGCCAGCAAAAGGACGCCGATGGCGTAGTCCCAATAAAACAATTGGAAGCGCCACTCCCGGGTGGCCAGCTTTTGGGTGTTCGCCCACGATCCCCAGCACAGCATGGTGATCACACACATGAAAACCGCGAGCGGATAGGATTCGACTATGACCATACGTTGACCTTTCTCTCTGGATGTTGGGTGGTTGTTTTGGTGCGATTTCGCTTCCACCGCAGTCTGAGGCAGCCCGGGCCGTTCTGTCAAATCCTGACTCGCCCTCCGACTGCCGCTCCGGCAGCACCGGCGGGGGCAAGGGCCGTCACGCGCATTATTGTGGTTGCCGTCGGGAAATCGGATTGACCGTGGTCAGTTCCGGCGGCAGGCTGCGCGTATGACGATGATTGATTTTGGCAACCTCCTCCCGCTCCCATGACCTCGCGCGAACGCATCCTCACGGCTTTGAACCACCAGGTCTCCGACCGGGTGCCGGTGGATTTCTCAGGACACCGGTCCTCCGGCATCGCCGCCATGGCGTACGCGCGGTTGCGCGAATTTCTCGGTCTGCCCCGGAAACCGATCCGGGTTTATGATCCGGTGCAGCAACTGGCCATTGTGGACGAGGATGTGTTGACGCGCTTCCGCGTGGATACCATCGAACTGGGCCGCGCGTTCGCCCGTGAAGATCATTGGTGGACCGAATGGACATTGCCCGACGGGACGCCGTGTCTCATGCCCGTCTGGGCGAAACCCGAGTGGGTGGCGGACGAATGGGTGTTGCGCTCCGCCCGCACGGGACGCGTCATTGCGCAGATGCCCGATGGCGTCTGGTATTTCGAGCAGGCGCATTTTCCGTTCCTGGAACACGAAGACTTGGACCAGCTCGAAGCCGAATTCTCCGAGTGCATGTGGTCGGCGGTGGCTTCGCCGCCCGGGCCCATCGTCGCCGGGCCGGACGGCGCTGAACGCCTGGCCGCGGGGGCGCGGCAATTGCGGGCGGAAACCGATCGCGCCATCATCGGCTTGTTCGGTGGCAACCTGCTCGAACTGGGCCAGTGGTTCTATCGCAACGACCAATTTTTCATGCTGCTCGCCGCCGAGCCGGAGCGGGCGCACGCGTTTCTGGAACGGCTCACCGAAATTCACCTGCGCCAACTGGAACGCTTCGCCCGCGCGGTCGGGGGACACATTGACCTCATTCTGTTCGGCGACGATCTGGGCATGCAAAAAGGTCCGCAGATTTCACCGGCGATGTATCGCGAATTTTTCCAACCGCGCCAGCAACGCCTCTGGCGGCGCGCCCGGGAACTGATCCCCGCCCGCATCATGCTGCATTGCTGCGGCGGGGTGCGGGAGTTGTTGGACGGGTTGATTGAAGCCGGGTTGGAGGCCATCAATCCCGTGCAAATCACCTGTCGCGGCATGGACCCCGCCGGGTTGAAACGCGACTTTGGCCACCGGTTGACGTTCTGGGGCGGGGGCTGCGACACGCGGGACATGCTCAGTCACGGCACGCCGGCGCAAATCCGGGAGCATGTCCGCCGGTTGGTGGACCTGTGGCGCCCCGGCGGAGGCTTCGTTTTCCAGCAGGTCCACAACATCCTGGCGGATGTGCCTCCGGAAAACATCGTGGCCATGTTCGATGCCGTGAATGAGTGAACCCCGGACCGCCGGCCCAGGAAAGTATCCAATCACCCGGCAAGCTAGGCATTGCTTGATGAATAAATATGCGGCATGTTGCCCTTGACGGAAAACGATTTTCCGGGCAGGATGGGCCGCGAACATGAACAAATTTTTTGTCCGTGAACAACCAAAACACAGTGTAACCAGCACGTAATCACATCGTTGAATCCGATCTTCCAGACACAACCGCAACCATACTCATACCACATGACCTGTTCTCCCTACTTACGTCGGCGCCGGTCGGCGTTCACCTTGATTGAATTACTAGTGGTCATTGCGATTATTGCCATCCTGGCGGCCATGCTGTTGCCCGCCTTGGCCAAGGCCAAGGAAAAGGCCAAACGGCTGGGTTGCTTGAACAACTGCAAACAACTCGGATTGGGCAGCCTGTTGTACGCGGCGGACAATGAGGGACATCTGGCCGGCCACACGTGGAATTGGAATTCCGGGTATTATAATACCGCCTTGGGACAGATCAGGAGCGGTCTGAGTGACCGGGACGGGCGGGACGATGACATGAACTGGCTGTGGCCGACCTATGTGAAGAATGGCGTGGGCGGCGCGGGGCAGAGCAGTTATGTCTGTCCGGCCACGCGGAATGCGGTATCCACCAACCTCATACGGGATACGGTGGCCGGAGTGGATAAATTGCAACAACTCTGTGACAATGCCCGGACGCCCAAGGACACCCGGGGCCATAGTTATGAGTGTTTCGGGAATCTGACCGGCTCCCGGAAAAAGACCGAGCAAGCGGTGGCCGGCTGGACGATCATCAACTACAGGCAGGCGCTGGGCATCAAGCCGGGGGCCTCGCAGATTTTCCTGATCACTGACGCGGATGATGTCCCGGAGCCCGGCATCGGCGACAACGAGAATTATCCGGATCCAATGGACAACCACGGTGCGCTCGGCCAGAATGTGGTGTTTTGTGACGGCCATGCCGAATTTGTGAAGCAGAACCGCTGGCTCCACGTTTGGAACCTTTCCCACGACTCCAACCATACCAAGGGCGATTAAACCATAACCACGGCAATCGAAATTACACCAAAAACCAAACACAAACCCCAAGGACCAATGAAGAACACCAAGAACACACTCCTCACGCGCCTCCGCCGAGGCGCTCGTCTGTCATCCGGGTTGCTCCGGGTTCCGGCCGTGCTCACGGCTGTAGCGATGGCGCTGACCCTGCTCTGGCCGGCCGCCACCCAGGCGGCGCGGGTCCATCACGGCGTTGCCGCCGCAAATCTCCAAGTGGATCAGATCTATTACCCGGATGAAAACGGGCAATGGCCGGATCCGCTGGCCAACGAAAACACCAACGCCCTGGTAACCACGCTGTTGAGCATCAATGATTTCCGGGCGATTACCTCGGATTGGTACACCAACGCGGTGGACGAGTTTGGCGTCCCGACTTCCTGGCATCAATGGTGGAACCGGGCCGATTATCAAATTCAAATCGGCCCCACCCGGGGCGATGATATCACGGGGGGCGTCATGATGGCCGCCGTGGCGCAGAACGGGCGGAACAACTACGGCGTCACCCGTTATCCGGTTTGCGCCGTCCATGATGGCTGGCGCATTTGCACGTTCGCCAACAATCACGATGATCCCCTGATCAAGGCGGGCGACGGCTATGAATACAACGTCAACGTGGCGGGCGCGTGGTTCCCGTATCCAGATTACATCGGGGCCCTCGTGCGCAACAGCGAACGTAAAAACGGGCAGACCAATGACATGTTGATTGGCCACTCGAGCTTGGTGCTGGGCCAGCATTTCTATTGGTGGGCGAACGGACGGTTCATCGTGGACTTGCGCGACTTGGGTTTTGACTCGCGGACTGACGGGGTCATGATCACCACCCACGGCAAAGACGAGCAAAACTTCGCGCTGAGTCAGATCAACACCACCAACGGCACATGGACGCTCTACACGAAGGACATGTCGCAGCCGACCTACGGCAATTTTGAGCAGGATCCGGTGGCGTTTGTGTTCATTCCCAAGACCAACACCATGCTGATTTCAGGCATGTTCAATGGCGACGGGAGCATCGTGATACACAGCGGCGACACCCCGCAATTCACCGTACGCCCCAAGAGCGACGTCGGCGCGGGACGCTGGGAGTTGAAAATCCCGGGTCATTCCCCGGCCTCCGGTGTGCTGATTATTTCCGCCTGCGCGGGGGGTACCCTGAACACGGATAACATCGTCAGTTACGAACCGGACGGCGACGGTTGGGAAATCCAATCGCGGGACACGCCGGGCATGGGCTTGCAAACGCCGAAAGGAAATCTGGGCGAACCGGAACCGGTGTGCACGTTTGTCTTTATTCCGGCACCGACGCCCGGAATCACGGTCACGCCGACCAATAACCTCGTGACCAGCGAGGATGGTGGGACGGCGCAGTTCACGGTGGAATTGGACTTCAAACCGACGGCGGACGTGACGATTGGCGTCAGTTCCAGCAACCCCGCCGAAGGCGTGGTGGACGTGACTTCCCTGACCTTCACCCCGAATAATTGGAACATCCCGCAAGTGGTGACCATTACCGGACAGGATGATGCGGTGGCCGACGGCCAGGTGGCGTACACCATCGTTCTGGCCAAGGCGGTGAGCGCGGATCCCCAGTATCATGACATGAAACCGGCCGATGTGGCGGTTCTCAACGCGGACAACGAAGCCGGGATTACCGTCAGCAAGAACTGGTTGGTGACGACCGAAGCGGGCGGCACGGACAGTTTCACCGTGGTGTTGAATACCGCGCCCACGGCGGACGTAACGATTGGCCTGGCCTCCAGTGATGTGGGCGAAGGCACCGTCTTCCCGGCCAGCCTGGTCTTCACGCCAGACAATTGGAACATTCCCCAAACCGTCACCGTGACCGGCGTGGACGATGTGGTGGACGACGGCGATGCGCCCTACGCCATTGTTTTTGCGGCGGCCGTGAGCGCCGACGCGGCGTATAACGGGGTGAAAGGCGCGGACGTGCCCGCCCTCAATCTGGATAACGACGAGGCGGGTATTATTGTTACACCGCAAGAGTTGACGGTGAGCGAAACGGGCACGACGGCCAACTTCACGGTGGTGCTCGGGACGCGGCCGACGGCGGATGTGGTGATCAGCTATGTTTCCGGCGATCCGACCGAAGGCGTGGTGACACCGGCTAGCCGGACGTTCACCCCCGATAACTGGAATACGCCTCAAACCTTTACGGTGACCGGCGTGGATGACGCTGAAAATGACGGCGACATCACCTACAACCTGCAAGGGTCGGTGACGTCGAGCGACGCCGTTTATGCGGCGATGATTCCGGCCCCGATCTTGGTGACCACCTTGGACGACGAGGCGGAACTGGCGCTCCCGTCCGGCCCGGTTCAATACGGCATTGGCACGACCGGGATTGGCCTGGATGGCTGGGCCACTCTGACGGATTCCGTCGCCAATTACAACGGCGGCAATCTGACGGTGGTGGTGACCAACAATGGCTCCGCCGATGACCGGTTGACTCTGCGGAATGAAGGCGTGGAGGAAGGCCAGGTGGGCGTCTCCGGCGCCAATGTCACCTACAGTGGCATCCCGGTTGGCACCCTGGCGGGCGGCGAAGGTTTGACGCCGCTGGTGGTGACCTTCAACAACGCGGTGACGCCGGCGGTGGCGCAGGCGCTCGTCCGGGCGGTCACCTTTAGCAACGTGGCCGAGGAACCGTCGCTGGCGGACCGGACGGTCACCGTCATCGTCAACCGGGGCGCCGGTTCGAGCGCCGCGGAGAAACTGGTGCATGTGGGCTTGGTCCGGGTCACCCATTTCCAAGAGGGCGCGGACCATGGTTACGGCGTGTACACCGGCGCGCAGAATAACAACCTGTGGGCGCTCAATGAGGGGACGGCCTATCCGGAAGGATCTCATGCGGATGGACTGGCCATTGGCTTCGCGGGAGTGCAAATGTTGGATCGCGCCATCCTGTTGCGGTTTGACGATATCATCGGGGAGGGCCCCGGCCAGATTCCGCCCAACGCCACGATTGTTTATGCGGAGTTTCAGTTCTTCGTGTCCAACAACGGTGACGGCAGCCCGATGTACCGGATGTTGATTCCGTGGACGGCGGAATGGGAAAGCTGGGGCTCCTTGGGGGATGGGGTGCAGTTGGATGACTCCGAGGCGCGCAGCACTTGGGATTCCGCCATTGGCGTTCCCAATCTCACCGGTTCGACTGGCACCGGCCGCAAATCCGTTGCGGTGACGGCCGACGTGCAAGCTTGGGCGAACGGCGAAGACAACTACGGCTGGTACCTGCCTGGCTGGGATCCTTCCGGCTGGAGCGGAAACTGGGACTTCTGGGCGATTGCCCCGTCCCAGCATGAGGACATCACCCGGCGGCCTTCGCTGCTGGTGAAGTGGGTACCGGAAGGCACGTTGGCAACCAGCTTCCGCTACGGTGTCAACGATTACACGGCCACCTACGACAGCCGGGTCCGGAGTGGGCGTTATGCCGATGAAGACGGATCTACAGCGATCGCGCTCTTCCCGGATTGGGAAATCAACACCGAGGCCGATGACCGGGATATCGGCTTGATCCGGTTCGAGGAGATCATTGGTGAGGAAGCCGATCAGGTGCCGCCGGGGGCGACGATTCACTCGGCGCAGTTGGACATCGCCGCCTTCCAGTCGAACTCGCCGGGCAACGGGTTCTATCTGCATTACATGCTCCAGCCGTGGAATGACACGGATACGTGGAACATGCTGGGCGATGGCGTGCAAGCCGACGGCGTGAAGGCGGCGGTCACGCCGACCGCAATCCTGCGGGACTTCAGCACCGCCATTATACCTTACGTGCCGGGTGGGTATCACTCGCTGGAGGTGAAGCCGGATGTGCAGGCCTGGGCCTACAAACAACGGCCGAACTATGGTTGGGTCGTTCTGCCGTTCGAGTTCGGACGGGATGGATTCGGCTTCGGAACGGCGGAACACACTGATGTGGAACGGCGGCCGCAACTGCGGGTGTTCTACTCGCCGGGCGAAATTCCCGAGCCGGAAGACATCACGTTGACCCTGCCGGTGTGGAGCCCGTCGCAAGTGGTGGTCGGCTTCAACGCCAAGGCCAACACCACCTACACGGTACAACGGGTGGGGCAACTGGGTGATGCCTGGCAAACCATTGGCCAGGCGATGACCGACGGCGATGGCCACGGGAATTACGAAGACAAGTCGCCCTTGGCGGGTGCGGCGTTCTATCGCGTCGTATTGCCGTAATCATCATCCGATTGGGTAATATGGGTTGGTTCAAGTGCGGGACGGCGTCACGGCCGTCCCGCACCCTTCTCGGGAAGCGAGGCGTCCGGCCTCGGGCGCCTCACAGAATCGCGAACCGTAGGGCGGTTGGTTCGCGTCTCCACTCATGACCGACCGGCGATTCTCGCTCCCCCGCACCGGGCTGTGCGCCAAAGCGCAAAGGAGCGGGCGTTGGATTCAAAAAGGCCCCTTGGGGCGGTTGGGCTGGAGGGTTCCCGTCGGCCCGGATTGAATGAGGGGCGATGAAGGACGGGTGATGTTTGCTTCGGTTCTTCCAGATGACAGATATGCAAAAAGTTGATTTGAGTTGCCGGCGCTTGGGCAGTCGGTGCGCAGGTAGATTTCCGCATTTTTGGGGTTGGATGATCCTGGCCGCTTTGGCGGTGGGAGGTATCCCGTCCGCCGCCCAGGCGGGGCACGGCGTGGCTGCCGGGCATTTGCGCGTTATTCAGTTGGACGTGGGCGACACCACCAATTCGGTGCGCGTCATTCCCACCCTGCGGATCAATGATTTTCGGCTGCGCGACGGCTCGAACCGCGGCGATTACCCGGTGCAGATCGGCCTGGCGGCGGCGGACGATGTGGCGACCGGGGTCTTGATTTCCTCCGTGGCCGAGAATGGGCGCTACAACTTTGGCACGAACAATTTTCCCATCAGCGCGGTTCACGTGGGGGCGACGGATTATCGGATTTCCACGTTTGTGCGCACGGCGGCGGTCGCCGATGCGGGGGCGGAGTATAACGTCAACGTGGCGGCGGCGTGGTTTCCCTACGACCGCTTTTGGGGCGGCACCGCCCGCAACGCCGCCGAGCTGGATGGCGGCACCAACAATTTGCTGGTCGCCTCGCCGGGATTGGTTTTAGGCCACCATTTCAAAGGGGTGGCCGCCGGGCGGTCAGTGGTGGATTTGCGGAGCTTCGGCATTGACGCGCGCACGGACGGCGTGTTGCTCGTCAATGGCGGCAAGGACGAGAACAACTTCGCGCTGTCGCAGGTCAACACCAACGACGGCACCTGGAACGTGTTCGTCAAAGACAACGCGACACCGACGGCGAGCCAGTATGAACAGGATCCGGTGGCGTTTGTGTTCATTCCCAAGACCAACACGGCGTTGATTTCCGGGCGGTTCAACGGGGATGGCAGCATTGCCCTGTTCAGCGGGACGGCGCCGGCGTTTACGGTCAGCAACCTGGCCGCGGGCCGCTGGGACCTCCGGATTCCCGGCCATTCCCCCCGGGCGGGCATTTTGATTATTTCCGCCGAGGGAGGCGGGCATTACAACCTGGATAACATCGTCAGTTATCAAATCAACGAGGCGGGCAACGGCTGGGAAATCCAGTCGCGGGACACGCCCAACAACGGCTTGCAGACGCCCGTGGGATCGGGTGGGGAACCGGAGGCGGTTTGCTCGTTTGTCTTTATTCCCGCGGCGGCGCCGTTGTTGGTGTCGCCGGCCAATGGCGCGCCGAATCAGGCGTTGCCCCAGTTGCAAACGGTGCTGTTCAACGCGGCGCCGGGGGACCTGACCGTGACGGTTTACGGCGGAGAAGCCGCCACGCCGCCGGCCGGGCCGGACTTCACGGTGGTCGTGCTGCCGGATTCGCAAAACTACACGGATGAACGCAACGGCGCGAAGAAAGAGATGTGGTTTGCCCAGTGCGAATGGATTATCACCAACCGGCTCTCCCGCAACATCGCTTACGTCGCCCACCTGGGGGACATCAGCCAGACGGGCGACGTCAAAGGTGGTCGCCCCAATCTCGCTGAATGGCGCAATGCGACCAACGCAATGTATCGCCTGGAAAACCGGGTGCGGACCGAACTGGCTGAAGGCATACCCTATGGCCTGGCGGTGGGCAACCATGATCAGACCCCGCGCGGAGATCCCTTGGGGACCACGATTTTCTACAACCAATACTTTGGCATCTCCCATTTTCTGGGGCGCACCTATTACGGCGGATATTACGGCACGAACAACAACAATCATTATGATTTGTTCAGCGCCAGCGGCTTGGATTTCATTGTGTTGTATTTCGAATACGACATGGACGCCAACCCGGCGGTGCTGGCCTGGGGCAACGAGGTCCTGCAGGCCTATGCCGACCGGCAGGCCATTGTGGTCACGCACTACATGGGCAGCGCCACGACCCCCAGCACCTTCAGCGCGCAGGGGGCCGCCATTTACAATACGCTCAAAGGCAATCCGAATCTGGCCTTGTTGCTCGGCGGCCACGTTGGTGGTCCGGGAGGCATCGGTGAAGGTTCCCGCGAGGATCATTACGGCGGCAACACCGTCCGCACATTGATCTCGAATTATCAATTCCGCACCAACGGCGGCAACGGCATGTTGCGGCTCATGGAATTTTCGCCCAGCAACAACACGGTGGTCGTGCAGACCTATTCGCCCTGGTCGGATGAATACGAAACCGACGAGGACAGCGAGTTCTTTTTCACGCGCAACCTGCAGCCGCCGGGCGGCACGGGTTCCCCCGGCACACCGTTCACCGTGTTGACGACGCAAACAGGAGTGGCGCCCGGCAGCCTGGTGAATCTGACTTGGCCGGGGTTGCGGCCCGATCGCACCTATCAATGGTATGTCACCGTCACCGATGCAGCGGGGAATACGACCGTGGGGGAAACCTGGCGTTTTACCACCGTGCCCAACTCCCCGCCACGGGCCAGCAACCAACTGGTGACCATTGAAGGCGACGCGCCGGCCTCCCTGACGTTGCGCGGATCGGATCCCAACGGCGACGCCATCACCTTTGGTTTGTTCGCACCGCCCTCCCAAGGGGCGATCACCGAGTTGAATACCAACACCGGGACTTTGACTTACTATCCCGTCCGGGGCTACCGGGGCCCTGACCGGTTTACCTACCGGGCGTATGACGGGCGCACCAACAGCAGCATCGCCACGTTCAACCTCATCATCACCGCGCCGGCGGATACCAACGCCAATGGCTTGCCGGATGCCTGGGAGGCCGCGTACGGCATCACCGATCCGGACGCCGATGACGATCGCGACGGGCACTCTAATCGCGACGAATACCGGGCCAACACCAATCCCACCAACGCCGCTTCGGCTTTGCGGATTACCGGGATGACCCGGCAACCCGACGGACATTTTGACTTTGCGTGGGCGTCCGTGGGCGGCACCCGGTACCGGGTGCAGTTCACCGATGCGCCTGACCCCGCGGGGCTGGCGGGTGGATTCACTGATGTCGTCCGGGCCCTGACCAACGAGATGGATTTGGGGCCGTACGGAATCATGAGCACCCAAAGGTTTACGGATGATTTCACCCTGACCGGGGGCGCGCCCACGAATCAAAGCCGGTATTACCGGGTCCGGGTGGTGCCGTGAGGCGCTGAAATAGATTGGGTGGCGGCCCCGGGTGCTGCACAGCAAACCCTTGCGCCGAATGACGCGCGACGGGACCGATGAATTTACAAGTGACAAATTAAAACTGGGAGACAAACGATGAAAACAGGCGAACCGAAGAAACGAGCAGACGCCGTGGGGGCGTTGACGGATGGCGTGTATGACGTGTTGGTGGTGGGCGGCGGCATTGTGGGCGCCGGGGTGGTGCGCGACGCGGCGCTCCGCGGGCTGAAGGTGGCGTTGGTGGAGCAGCGGGATTTTGCGTTTGGCACGAGCAGCCGGTCGAGCCGGTTGTTGCACGGCGGCTTGCGGTATCTGGCGCAAGGCCGGGTGGGCTTGGTGCATGAGGCGAGCGTGGAGAAAAAGGTGGTCCACCGCATCGCGCCGCACCTGGCGGACCCGTTGCCGTTCATCTTCCCGACCTACCGGGGCAACCGGCATTGGGTGCTTTGGCAGTTGAAGATCGGCGTCAAAATTTACGACCTGCTGTGCGGCGGACGGAATCTGGGGAAATCAACGTGGTTGAGCCGGGCGGAGGTGCTGAAGACGGTGCCGGAGTTGTCGCCGGTGAACTTGAACGGGGCGGTGCGGTATTACGATGGCCTGACCAATGACGCGCGCCTGACCCTGGATACGCTGCGGTCGGCGGCGAAGGGCGGAGCGGTGGTGGTCAACTACTGCCGGTTTGTGGATGCGACCCGGGGGGAACACTGGACCTGCACGGTAACCGACCAATTGACGGGGCGGAACCTGACCGTGAAGACGCGGGCGGTGGTGAATGCCACCGGGCCGTGGGCGGACGGGTTGCCGCACAGCCGGGTCAAACTGCGGGCGACCAAGGGAATCCACCTGGTGGTGGACCGGGCCCGCGTGCCGGTGCCGGACACGGTGGTGATGACGGAGGAGAAACGAATCCTGTTTGCGATTCCGTGGGGTGAACGGACGATTTTGGGCACCACCGACACGGATTACCACGGCTCACTGGACCGGGTCCTGGCGGACGCGGAGGACATCCGTTATGTGCTGGGGGTGACGAACCAGTTTTTCCCGGGCGCGAAATTGCAGGCCGGGGACGTGATCAGCGCATGGGCCGGGTTGCGGCCGTTGATCGCGGATCCGAAGGGCAAACCCTCGGACATCTCGCGCTCGCACGAGATCAAAAATCCCGAACCGGGCTGGTGGGATGTGGCCGGCGGCAAGCTGACCACGTACCGGCTGATGGCGGAGCAGACGGTGGATCGGATCGTGCGTGAGCAAAAGCTGACTGCGCGGAAATGTGTGACGGCGACGGAAGCCTTGTTGCCGGAGGCGGAGGTGCGCGAGGTGAGCGGGATTTTGCCGCCGCCCATGGACCCGGCGGCCGTGAAGCATTATTGCGCGCAGGAATGGGCGGTGCATTTGGACGATGTCTTGTTGCGCCGGACCAGTTGGCACTATTACCAGACCGACATGGAAACCCAGGCCCCCCGGGTGGCGGAATGGATGGGCGAGGAACTGGGATGGACGGCGGAACAGCGGGCGGCGGAACTGGCGGATTACCGCGTTGCCGTCGGTTTGGTGGAACCGCCCGCGAAGGCACCGGCTGGAGGCGCAGCTTGATCCGGTTGTGAACGCGCGTTTACCCCCCGAAGACTGCCTGTGAGTCAGACCCGAGCTTCCACGGTTTCCTTCCTGGACAACTCCGCCCCTGCGGCGGAGCGGTCGGCGCGGTCCGAACCCGGGGCGATGATCGCCCGCCCGCCCCAGCGACCTTGGACGGACATCCCGGTGCGTTACTCGGATGAACAACTGCGTCTGGCGGCGCGCTTGTATTATCTGGATGGCCTGGGGCAAACCGAGGTGGCGAAATTCGTCAAAGTGTCCCAAGCGAAAGTGTCGCGGTTGCTGGCGTTGGCGCGGGAGCGCGGCATTGTGCGCATCTCGGTGGCGGAATATGAACCGCGCAACCTGGAGCTGGAACAGCAGATCTGCCAGAGATTCGGCCTGGCCGCCGCCGCTGTTTTCAAGACCGTGCCCGAAGCCACGCCGGAGGAAGCCCGACGGGCCGTCGGCCATTTTGGCGCGGCCTTTGCCGCCTCGTTGATCGCGCCCAACAGCGTCGTGGCCATTGCCGGCGGCCGCACGATTCGGGAGTTGGTCTTGGGATTGCCCGAGGACAAGGCGCGACAGGTCACGGTGGTGCAGGCCATGGGGAGCATTGATTCCACCGTCAGCGCGGTGGACGCGCTGGAATTGGGCCGCACCCTCGCCCGGCGGATGGGCGGTTATTTTCTGACGTTGAACACGCCGGCATTCGTGCCGGACAAACGCACGCGCGACGCGTTTCTGGCGCTCCAGCAAATCCG
>MWDV01000463.1 GCA_002070715.1 Verrucomicrobia bacterium ADurb.Bin118 | reverse complement strand
CTGGCCCAGCCCGGTCCGTTGTACACCCCGGACCGGTTTGCCCAAGTATCGTTGTCGGATTATCTGCTGGCGTTCATCCGGCAGAATCCGCAAAGCCACACCCGCATCCGGCTGAACCGGCTGTTGTTGGAGGCGGCTTATCCAGACTTGATCGCGCGCAGTCCGGGCGGCGTTTATCCCGATCGCGAAATCTTGATCGCCACGCCGGAGGATTCGCAACGCTGCTTCCACGATTATCTGGAGGACGCCCAGCGCCGGCTCCGGCTCAACCAACTCAAGCCGGGCGAAAACGTGCAATTGGTCGGCCAGGGGGACGACCAGCGGGTCCAGGTTTCCGGCCAGGTCGCCGTCATGACTATCAACGGTCTGCTGACAAAGGTCATGTTTGATAAAAATCCGGAGAACGAGTTTTACGTGGAGGAAAGTTTTCCGCTGGACTGGATGTATCCCCATCTGACGCCGTTCGGGATCATCATGAAAATCAACCGCGAACCGTTGGCGGAGTTGTCCGAGGAAATCCTCCAGCGCGATCATCATTTCTGGGCCGAGTATTCGGAACGGCTCATCGGCAACTGGATCACCTACGACACGCCGGTGAAAGAAATCGCCGAGTTTGCCGAGCGCCTGTATTTGCGCCGCAACTTCACCGGCTTCCAAGGCGACCGCAAGTTTGCCCGGGATGACCAGGCGCAAAAGGCGTTCTCCAAATTACGCAGTTCCATTGCCGGCATCTACGCCTGGCGGGTGGCCGAGGCCACCACCAAACTCTTTCATCTGCAGACCCGGCCGCCCGAGGAACAGGCGGCGTTGCGCGGGGAAATCGCCCGCTGGAGCGCCATCCGCGACCGCTTGATCAAGGAGACGGATTTCGCGTTCCGACAGGCGTTCGCCTTCTGCCCCTACAGTCCGGAAGCCGTGTTCCGGTACTGTCAACTTTTGCTTTCGCTCAACCGCGTGGAGGACGCCCGGTTGGTGGCGGAAACCTGCCGCAAACTTGATCCCTACAACGCGCAGGTGGTGGATCTGGTCAAACGCCTCGAGGAAGCCCGTACTTCGGGTCATGCCGTCGCGCCCGCCACCCCGGACATCCTCGCGGCCATGGAACAGGAAGTGGCCCAGCACCCCACCAATTTTCAAACCGTACTGAATCTGGCCGCCAATTACATGGGACTGGGCCAGACCGGGCGCAGCTATGAATTGTTGGATGGCTTGTTGCATCATCCCCAGGCGGACGCCAGCGCCGTGCTGGCCGTCGCTCAGGCGTATTCTTCCGTGCAGGATTTTCCCAAACTGGAAACGGTGCTGGAACGGCTGGTGCAGCTTTCCCCGACGCAACCCGAGGCGTGGTACGATCTGGCCGCCATCAAGGCCTTTCTCGGCAAGACGGCGGATTGCCTACCGCCGTTGCGCCAGGCATTGGCCCTGAGCGACGACCGATTGAAGACGGATGCCAAGCAACGCGATTTGCGGGCCGAAGCCCTCAAAGACGCGCGCTTTCTCGGCGTCCACGCCAACGCCGAATTTCAGGCTTTGATCAAACAAAAACCGTAACTTCCCGTTCGCTTCACTCCGGCAACCCCGCGCGGCGGCGGCGCCACACCGCAGCGCGCGGTTGCTCCCAACTCCGGGATGGTTTATGCTCCGGGCTGGTTTTTTCGGTGATTCATTCATGAGTAAGACAGCATTAAAACAGGCAACGCCCGCGCCGCCGACCCCGGCCGCTGCGCCGGCCGGCCCCGACGCCTCGGCGGCCGCAGCCGCAACTCCGGGCCCGGAAGAAATGGACCTCGAAGCCCTCAAAGAACAGGCGGCCAAAGCGGCGGAGCATTGGGACCGTTTTTTGCGGGTCTCGGCGGATTTCGATAATTTCCGCAAACGGGCGCATCGCGAAAAACAGGAAGCGATCAAATACGCCAACGAATCGCTCATCACCAAGTGCATCCCGATTCTGGACAGCTTTGACGCGGCGCTGGCCGCGCCGCCGGCCCCGGCGGATTCCGTCGCCGAGGCGTTACGCGCGGGGCTCGCCCTCGTGCAACAACAATTCAAAGCCGTTTTGACCGAAGCGGGCGTCGAGGAAGTGGATGCCACCGGGCAGCCGTTCGATCCCCACTGGCATGAAGCCGTGGCCCAGCAGGACAGCGCCGAACTGCCCGAGGGCCAGGTGCTACAACAACTGCGCAAAGGCTACAAATTACGCGACCGCCTGTTGCGGCCGGCCAGCGTGATTGTCGCCCGCAAACCCACCGCCTGACGCGCTCCGCAGGGCCATGGCCAAACGCGATTATTACGAAATCCTGGGAGTGCCGCGCACGGCCGAAGCCGAGGAGATCAAGAAGGCCTATCGCAAACTGGCCATCAAACATCATCCCGACAAAAACCCCGGCAACAAGGGCGCGGAGGAGAAATTCAAGGAACTCAGCGAAGCGTATGAGGTCCTGAGCGATCCGCAAAAGCGCGCCGCCTACGACAGCTACGGCCACGCGGCGTTTGATCCGCGCACGCGGGCCGGGGCCGGACCGGCGTGGGGCGGGGGTTTCCACGATCCGTTTGAAATTTTCCGTGAGGTGTTTGGCGCGGGCGCCGGCAGTTTCTTTGACGGGTTCCTGGGCGGCACCCGCGGCGATGCCAACGCCCCCCAACGCGGCGAGGATTTGCGTTACGACCTGGAACTGGACTTTGAGGAGGCCGCCGCCGGTTGCGAACGGGAAATCACCGTGCCCCGGCTGGAACGGTGCGATCAATGCGACGGCTCCGGGGCGCAGCCGGGTTCCCGCATCCGCACCTGCAGTCACTGCGGCGGCCGCGGCCAGATCATTTCGTCCCGCGGAATTTTCAGCCTGGCGCAAACCTGCCCGCAATGCCAGGGAGCGGGCCGGGTGATCGAACGTCCCTGCCGGACCTGCCGCGGTGCCGGGCGCCGCGAACGCGCCAGCAAGATCACGTTGCGCATTCCCGCCGGGGTAAACACGGGCGCGCGCCTGCGCTCCGCCGGCAATGGCGAAGCCGGTTTGCGCGGCGGACCACCGGGCGATTTGTATGTCATCCTGCACGTCCAACCGCATGATATTTTTCATCGGGACGGCGACGATCTGCTCTGCGAGGTGCCCATCAATTTTGTGCAGGCGACCCTGGGAGCGGAGATCGAAGTGCCGACGCTGAACGGCAAGGCGACCATCAAAGTGCCGCCGGGCACCCAACCCGGCACCCTGTTCCGGCTCAAGGGCAAGGGCGTACGCAACGTGCAAGGCTACGGCCACGGCGATCTGCACGTCCGGATTCAGGTGGAAGTCCCCACGCACTTGAGCGCGGCGCAACGGGCCAAACTGGAGGAATTCGCCGCCTTGTGCAGCGGCAAGGAAAATCCGCGCACACAAAGTTTCTTCGAAAAGGCCCGGCGCCTGTTTCGTTGACCACACCCGTTGGGGCCGGATCGCCGGGGAAAATCCGGCGCCACCTACCGGGGAAGCTCCGCCAACGCGATGGGCAACGGCGCGATTTACGATCGCGGCGATCGGCTCGTCATCGGCGGGACTTGGCGATGCTTGTCCGCGCGACGAGGTTGTGTCCGAGAAAAATGTTGGGCTGAAGGCAAGTTTTCGCGTGACAGAATGGCTGAGGTCACTATATTCCCCTGCGCCTGACGACCCCATGGTCTAGCGGTTAGGACACCACCCTTTCACGGTGGTAGCCAGGGTTCGATTCCCTGTGGGGTCGCCATTTTTATTTCCCGTGTATGCGCCCCCCCGCTCCCGATCTCAAAACCGCATTCGTCTGCGTGGTCTAATCCGCAACGGCCATATCCATGTCGTGCGTGTAATAAAGAATGCGCCCGCAGTTGGTGCAGGTGATCAATTCCTGACCGGCGCGACAGGACACAATCACCTGCGCCGGCAAGCGCATGTGGCATCCGCCGCAAACGCCGTGTTGGATGCCCACGACGATGGTATCGCCGCGGGAACGAATCAGCCGTTCGTAGCGCTGCCGGGCGGACTCTTCCACGGCGGCCGCCAGTTCCTCGCGGTTTTGCCGCAACTGGTCCCATTCGGCCTTCAGACTTTGTTCCCGCGCGTTCAAGCCCGCCAGTTGATCCTCCACAAAGGCTTGCGTCTGGGCCACTTCCCGGGTGAGGCGATCCACCTCGCGTTGCGCCGCTTCGCCTTGTTCCATTAAATCCAGTTCGCGATCCTCAATCTGCCGGATGGCCTCCTGACAACCTTCAATGGCCTGGGTCAGGGCGCGGTATTCCTCGTTTTTACGGGTTTGCAACTGCTGGTTGGCGTAGCGGGCGAT
>MWDV01000462.1 GCA_002070715.1 Verrucomicrobia bacterium ADurb.Bin118 | reverse complement strand
CAAGACCGAACACCTCTACCGCATTCGCGCCCCGCTCTACATTGATTGCACCGGAGACAGCCGCCTGGCCTTGGAAGCCGGGGCGGAACTGCGTTGGGGCCGCGAAGCCCAAAGCGAATTCAACGAATCGCTCGCCCGCGACGTCGCCGATCGCCAGACGCTGGGGTCGAGCCTCCTGTTCACGGCGCGCGATTACGGCCGGCCCGTGCCGTTCACGCCGCCGCCCTGGGCGCGCAAAGTCACCAAGGCGCAGCTTCAATTCCGCTCCGTCCGGTCGTGGGAATACGGTTACTGGTGGATTGAATGGGGCGGCCAGCTCGATACGATCCGTGACAACGAGCGCATCCGGTTTGAGCTGCTCGCCATCGTCCTGGGGGTGTGGGATTACATCAAGAACAGCGGCGACAAACCGGACAGCGCGCATTGGGGGATGGATTGGGTCGGGATGATCCCTGGCAAACGCGAGTCGCGGCGCGTCGTGGGCGATCATCTTCTTACCCAGCACGATCTCGAGGGCAAAACCCCCGCGTTCGCCGATGCGGTGGCCATGGGGGGGTGGCCGCTGGACGACCATCCGCCCAGCGGATTCGATCAACCGGAAGAACGGCCCGCGCGGCAGATTCAGACGGCGGCGCCCTACAACATTCCGCTCCGTTCCTTGTACAGCCGGAACATCCGCAACCTGCTCATGGCGGGGCGCAACATTTCCGCCTCGCACGTCGCGTTCACTTCCACGCGGGTCATGGCCACCTGCGCGGTCATCGGCCAGGCGGTCGGCACCGCAGCCGCCGTGTGCGCCCGCCGCGGTCTCACGCCCCGGCAACTTGCGCGCGATCCGGTGTTGATGCCGGCGCTGCAACAGATGCTCCTGCGCGACGACCAGACGATTATCGGCGCGCGGAACGCCGATCCCGACGATGTCGCGCGCCAGGCGGAGGCGGCGGCTTCGGACGAATTGAACGGCGCGGAAGCCGAGCACGTCATCAACGGGTACGTGCGCGATCTGCCGGGACAGACCGAGCATCTGTGGGCGGCGCCGTTGGGAGCGGACGGCGCGTGGATCGAATTGACCTGGTCGCAACCGCAAAAGATCAGCCGGGTTCAACTCACGTTTGATACCGGTTTCCACCGGCCGCTGACGTTGACCGCGCAGGATAGTTACCACAGCCGTATGGTACGCGGTCCCCAGCCTGAAACCGTGCGGGATTACGAACTCTCCTGGACGGATGCTGCCGGAACACGTCATGCGCTGACCACGGTGAAGGGCAATCATCAGCGGATTAACCGCCACACGTTCGCGCCGGTGGAAGCGAAATCACTCCGCCTGCGCATCACCGCCACCAACGGCGCGGACACCGCGCGCGTGTACGAAATCCGCTGCTACGCCTGAGCGGGACGCGCGTTCGGGCAAAAGACTGGCCACCTGGCTGGCGGATGAACGCGCGGGCCTTGGAACGCGCTTCATCATCCCACGCCCAATCACCGATGCACCCCGGCCAAAGCCGGAAGCGACCTCATTCCGAGGTTGGACTGGCTGGCAGCGGGAGACTGGGATCGCCGAACAGCATGAATTTCATGCCTTGAAAGAAAATGCTGGGCGGATACCAGCCGTTGTTGGGTTTCAAATGAGCCAGCCGTTCCTTCTGGTAATAGTGCCGGATGGCCTGGGTCCAACAATCGCCGAGACGCGGTGAGGCCGCCTTTGCCCAGGCGGTGACGAACCCTTCGACCAGAGTCAAACCGCACGGTTGGCTGCCGGTATTGCAGCCGATGTACGCCACGCTGCCTTGGGCGCTGTGTTTCAACATTTGCTCGCCCAAACCGGTGGGATTGAAACGCCCGCGCTGATACGGCGCCGGCGGCGGCGGCGGGGCCGTGAAAACTTCTTGGTGATCCGTGCCGGCGTGTTCCTGACCGGTCACGTCCACGTAAGGTTCGTAGGGCGGCAGGGGAGCGAAATAGGCCGTGCTGCAGCCCGCTGAAATAACGACCGGCAGCCGCGCCGCGTTGGTGACGGTTTTCAGATCCCGCACATGGAAACACTGTTCCCATTCATTCGGTTGGCCGTGCCCCGCGTGCACCAGCAAATCCACTCCGGCATTCAACAACCCGCGCACCTGCTCGAGATCGGGCGGGGCGGTGGCCGGCTGGCGGCCGGAGTCCGCGTAATAACGTTTTTCCACCTGCCAGGCCGGGCTCAACCGGGCCGCCCAATCATCCATCCGACCGCGGCAATCCACCCAGCCGCCCACCACGATGAACCCGGCGCGCGGTGGAGCCGGGGCCGAGGAGGTCAAGCGGCGCGTCTCGAACGCCATCGTTTTGGCTGCCACCACTTGAACCTCGGCGGGGGTGCTAACCGGCCACCGGCCCACCGCCACCTCCGGCAAATAATCCACCTCATCGTAATTGATCGGGTCCGCCTTGTTCTTCTCGCCGCGGACTTCCCCGAAATACCCGCCGTGAAAGCCTTCGGTTCGGGCGTTCCAATCCTCAAACCGACCATCCGGTTTGGCCAGGTCCGCATAATACAAATCGCTGGGATAAAACGCGTAATCGAACGCGGCGGGCGTGATCCGGTCCAGCACCATGTAGCGGACCGGCAGGACGTCCACATCCCCCACCAGCAGCACATAACCCAGGCCGCGCGCGCGCCATTCTTGATGGAGAAATCGTTTTAATTTCTCCGGATCGTCCCGGCCCTCGGTTTGCTGAAGAATGGCCTCGAGCGGATGAAATTCGGTGGGACGCAAGCGTTGTTTATGAGCGAGAAAGTCGTGGAGCGCGGGCTGGAAAATGCCGGGGGCCACCACCAGCAGGCGTTCCGAGCGGGGCGTGTTTGGGGCGGTTTGCGCGTCCGCCCGGATCAAGAAGAACAGGCTCAACAGCGCCAGTCCGGCGCCTCCCAGGAGCCGCCGCCAACCCCCGGCCCATTGCCCGGGTATCGCGGCGCGAATTGCCCGGACCTCCGCCGCTTTCCGCGGATGAATCGTGGACTGTTGCGACGCCATTCCCTTACGGGGTTGCGGACTCGAATTTTTCATCACCGGCTCGTTTGGTTTGGGCTATTGGCGCATGATAGGCCGGGGGCGCCGGAGGACAATGGAAAAGGAACAACGCCTCGGCGGCTGTTCGCGGGCCGCAGGAACGCCGGCAATCCGCCCGGAAACCGGGAGCGGGGAATGACAAACCGTTGGACCGGGCTGGCCTTGGCGGACAGCCGATCCAACGGTTCAACAATTCACCGGTTCAGCCGTTCAACCCAACGCCTTGACCTTGGCCACAATGGCGTCGGCGTTGATGGCGAACTTGGCGAGCAATTCCTCCGGTTTGCCGGAACGCGGCAGCCCGTTGACCGCCAGTTTATGAACCTTGATGCCGGCGCTGCTCAACTCACCGGCGACGGCGTCGCCCAAGCCGCCTTCGGGATAGTGGTCCTCGACGGTGAGCACCTGGTTGCCGGTCTTGTGCGCGGCGGCCTGGATGATGTCCTTGCCGAGCGGTTTGATGCTGTACGCGTCAATCACCGTAATGCCGATGCCTTCCTGGGCCAGCATTGCGGCGGCCTTGAGGGCTTCGTGCAGGGTGATCCCCGCCGCCACGACCGTGATTTTATCGCCCGCCTGTTGCCGCACGATTTTGGCGCCGCCGATCGGGAAAGGCTCGTCGTTGCGGTACAACACGGGGGTTTTCGGCCGCGAAGTGCGGAGATAACAAATGCCCCGGTGCCGCACCATCTCCTCGACCAATTTCTCCGTGCTGACCGCGTCGCTCGGATAGAGCACCACGCTGCCGGCGACGGGCCGCATCATGGCCAGGTCCTCCAAGCCCATCTGCGTCGGTCCATCCTCGCCGATGCTGACGCCGACATGCGAGCCGGCGAGTTTCAGATTGGCCTGTGAAATGCCGGCCACGCGAATCTGGTCGTAGGCCCGGCTGAAGAAACAGGCGAAGGTCGAGGCAAACGGTACCTTGCCGCGCGTGCCGAAACCGACCGCGACCCCCACGAGATTCTGCTCCGCGATGTAACATTCCGTGAAACGTTCGGGGAATTTCTTGAGGAACTTCTCGGCGAACGTTGAGTTCTTGGTGTCGCCGTCCATGGCCACAAGGCGCGGGTCCACCTCGCCGATCCGGGCGAGGGCGTTGCCGTAAGCCTCGCGCGTGGCGATGGATTGACCGGCCTGATAGGCCACCGGCGGAAAGGTGGCGGGGCCTTCCGTGACCGGCGCGGGACGCGGCGACGGCGGGGGGATGGTCATCCCGGCGGCGGAACGCGCGCTGGGGCGCAACTCGGCCAGGGCCCGGGCGGCTTCGTCTTGATTGAGCGCCTTGCCGTGCCAGCCGTCCAAGTCTTGCAGGAACGAAACGCCCGCGCCCTTGTAGGTCTTGGCCAGGATGCAGAGGGGTTGCTCGTTCAGACCAACGCCGCCGAGGACCTCCAGGATTTCTTCGATGTCGTGGCCGTCCACGTCTTCCACGCGCCAGCCAAAGGATTCAAACCGCTTGCGGTAGGTGGCGATGTCGTGGCCCAACGCGGTCGCCTGGCTTTGCCCCAGCCGGTTGACATCCACGAGGGCAATCAGGTTGTTCAGCTTTTGCATCCCGGCGAGCGCGGCCGCCTCCCACACCGAGCCTTCGGCGGTTTCGCCGTCTCCGAGCAACACGTAGGTGTTGTAATCCAGTTGATCCAGCCGCGCGGCCAGCGCCACGCCCACGCCGACGCTCAGCCCTTGTCCGAGCGATCCGGTGGCCACGTCGGCAAACGCCAGGCGCGGGGTGGGATGCCCTTCGAGGTCCGAGGTGTATTTGCGCAACTGCAGCAAGGTCTCGACCGGGAACAGTCCGGCCTCGGCCCACGCCGCGTAGAGCAACGGGGCGGCGTGTCCTTTGGAGAGGATAAAGCGGTCGTTGTTATGGAAATGCGGATGCTGGGGATCATAGCGCATGTGCCCGAAGAACAACGCGGCCACGAGATCCGCGGCGGACAGGCAGGACGTGGGATGTCCACTGCCGGCGGCGGTGGTGGCGGTGATCGAGTGAATGCGCAATTGGTTGGCGATTCCCTTCAATAATTCGACATCAATTTCAATCATGCAATTGGAGAAAATAAGGCAGCCCGGTTTGAAGGGAAAGCGCGAAAATGGGCGGCGCCGGAAAGACGGGGGACATCGTGACCTCCGTTGATGAAAATTCCGGGTTGTGCCGGTGCCGCAACCGGAAACTACCCGCCGCCGCCGGAACGCCGGGCCAATCACCGCCGGCGGGCATGGGCGCGCGCCGAAACCGAGTTCCGTGTTTGGGGCTGGGGCAAGTCATCACCCGCCGCCCCGGAAAATTTACCGGACCGCCTGATGTGCGCTCGCCGCTTACCTGTCGGGCAGCGGAGGGGGCGCGGATGGTGGTGTATTCCGGTCCGTCGCCAACCGCTTCCAAAATCCTCCCGAACTGAATTGCGTCCACGCCCATTTCAGCCAGCGGATCAACGCCCCGGCCAGCCAAAGCGCCCACGCCAGCATCAGCAAACGGTAAAACCACACAGAAACAGACACCAACACCGGCTGCGGCAGTTCATGTCCGCTGCGCGGTTCAAACCATTGCAGCCAGGTCCGCGTCGAGTCGTTGCCGCGGATGAACATCTCGGGATTCCCGAGCAATCCTTCCGTCACCGTCACCACGAGAATGATCAACATCGCCACGGTGAGACCGACCAAAAAAACCTGCAAGAGATTGAACCGCCAAAAAGACAACAGTTCCGCCTGCGCTGCGGAAGCGGCGGTTTCGGCCTGACTGGCTTCAGTTGGCGCAGCAGCAAGCTCGCTCGCCGTCGCTGATCTCTGATCCGATCCAGTCGCTTTAGCGCGCACAAATTGTCCTCGCCACGCGAAAAGGAAAAACCATCCCACCACGATGAGAGCGGCGATCAAATGGATTTGGGTCAACCCCAACAGCAACAGCAACCATTGCCAGCGACCGATGGGTGAAAGTTTCAATCGCCCCAACAACCACGCAGCCAGCACCGCGATCAGCAGCACGGTCCAAAACCGCACAGCCGGTCCGCGCAGCGGGCCCGCTGTCCACAGCGTCCAGCGGCTCTCCGGCACCTGCAACACGGTCGTGATGTTCGCCGCTTCCACCGGCAGTTTCACGCGGTCGGCCCGGGCGTGAAACGTCAATGGTTCATCGGCGCGCCATTCGACGTTCAACTCTTGACTGCCCGGACGCACCGGAATCATCAGCTTTGCGCCGTCG
>MWDV01000461.1 GCA_002070715.1 Verrucomicrobia bacterium ADurb.Bin118 | reverse complement strand
GAAGGGGCGCTCCTGCTGGAACTGGGGCACGCGCCGATCCTGTTGCCGGAAGACAAATTTGAACATCTACCCCGCCCCAAACCGGCGCCGCGCGATCATTATCATCATTTCGTGGATGCTTGTCTGGGGTTGACCCAAACGGAATCGCACTTCGCCCAAACCGGACCCATGACGGAGGCGGTGCTGCTGGGCACGGTGGCGGTTCGGGTGCCGGACCAAAAATTGATCTGGGACCCCGTTCAGGCGAGAATCACCAATCATTCCGCGGCCAATTCATTCCTCCGGCGCACTTATCGTGAAGGTTGGCGCACCGGCATTTTTTAACCCTCCCAGCGTATTGATCATTCCATGAAACCAACTCCCGTTCACTCCCCCCTCACCCGCCGTCGTTTTCTGGCGCTCAGCGGTCTGGCCATGGCCGCGCCCACCCTGGTGCCCCGCAGCGCCCTGGGCCGGGGCGACCAACCCGCGCCCTCCGAACGCATCACCATGGGCATCGTCGGCTGGGGCATGATGGGCCCGGGCAATACCGGAAACTTCCTCGGGTTCAAGGATTGTCAGATTGTCGCCGCGTGCGATCTGGACCGGAACAACCTCCAGAAGGCGTTGGACCGCGTCAACGGCCATTACAAAAATCAAGACTGCCGGCCCTATCATGATTTCCGCGAAATGATGGCCCGCCCGGATATTGACGCGGTGATGCTGGCCGTGCCGGATCACTGGCATGCGCTGCTCGCCGTCGAGGCGGCGAAGAACGGGAAGGACATTTACGGCGAGAAACCGCTGGCCCGCACCATCGCCGAGCAACAGGCCATCGTGAAGGCGGTGCAACATCATCGGCGCGTCTGGCAAACCGGTTCGTGGCAGCGCTCGGAACGGAACTTCCATTACGGCGCGGAGGTTGTCCGCAACGGATTGATCGGCAAATTACGGCGGGTGGAGGTGGGATTGCCGGCGGGGCATCACGATTTTGCGGGCACCGTCAAAGCGTTGATGGAAAAACTGGCGACGCTGCCGGATCATCCCAAGGACCTGTCCCGGATCGTGCCCGGCACCCCGGCATGGGATTTGGCCGTTTCCGAGCCGCCGCCCGAACTGGATTACAATTTATGGATCGGCCCCGCCCAGATGGAACCCTACATTCGCACCCGCGTGTTTATGAACTGGCGCTGGAATTACAACACCGGCGGCGGCCAGTTGCTGGATTGGATCGGCCACCACGGCGACATCGCCCACTGGGGCATGGATAGCGACAACTCCGGCCCGCTTGAGGTCGAGGCGACCGGCGAGTTCCCGCCCCGCAACGCCATTTGGAACACCTGCACGAAGTACCGCATCACGGCGAAATACCCGAACGATGTCGAGATGGTCATGGCCGGGGGCCACGACGACATTCGCAACGGCACGAAATGGATTGGCACGGATGGTTGGGTCTGGGTCAATCGCGGCAACGCCTTCGAAGCGTCGAACCCCGATTGGGCCGACCGCCGCCGCCTGCCCGATGACCTGCGCCGGATCAAGCTTTACGAATCCGACAATCACTGGCGTAACTTCCTCGACTGCGTGAAAACGCGGCAGCCGACCATCACGCCGGTGGAAACCGCGCATCACTCCGCCATTCCCGGGCACTTGGGATTAATTGCCATGCTCGTGGGCCGGAAAATCCGTTGGGACGCCGCCCGCGAAATCATCATTGACGACGCCGAAGCGAGCCAGCTCCTGACCCGGACGTATCGCGCGCCGTGGAAGCTGGCCTGAACCCGGTGGCGGTCCATGAGGCTGCGGCCGAGGTGGCGGGCAAACGGTTTATTCCCTATCCGCCTATTCGCATCATTGGAGGATATATTTTAATGCCGGCAGGCTGTCCTTCCCGATGGCTAGAGCAAATCAACTAAAACGGTGACCGATATCACGCGGAAGCGGGCTCAAGTCCGCGCTCCCGTCACGGCCACAGTTTTAGTTAAACCGCTATAGGCTGATGATTTTTTGCTTTATCGGGATCCCTTTCACCAGCCAAACGCTGCCTGACCATTTTATGGCGGCGATCCGTTGAGACCGTTTTCAACCAAACAAAAAACCGCAAGAACTGCCTTTGCAGGCAATCCTTGCGGTGTGCGAGAAAACTCGGCTCAGGCTTTTTTGCGGCGGATGAACAGCAGCAAGCCCCCCAAACCGACTAAGGACAGAGTGGTCGGCTCGGGAATCACCGTGACACCCAACGAGACAGACGGATCATAAATCAGCCCATCCAGATAAACCAGATGGTTGGCCAAGGCCAACTGACCAATCCCGATGCCCCGTACTAAATCATCACCCTTTTTGGTCTTGGTTGCCGCCGCCGAAAGAGGCGAGCCTCCATTGATCGCCATGCTGACCACCCCGGCTAGATCCCCATTGCCGTCCACCGTATTGCCTTGGGTATCGAATTGCACCGACACCGAATACCAGGTATCCGGTAAAATAACGGTGCTCAGAACGTCTTGGCTATCGTCGAACCGCATGATCAGATTCGCTTGCCCTCCGTCTGAGGTCACCAGTTGCAACGATTCCGTGCCGGCGTAATCCAGGATTTTTTGGACACTTCCCCAATTCGATCGGTGAGTGCCATCCCAGAGAAAAGAAACGTCGTAACTAAACCCGCCGGCGGCGGCAACTGCCGCATTATTCAACTGCAACGTGTTATCCGTCAAAATGCTTCCCCCGCTGGTGTTGAGCGATTGGGTACCCATGGCAGCCCACGAAGGAACGGTCGGGGATAAGGAAGGGGTGACCTTGATGCTACCGTTGTTGTCGCCAGCGCTTAGATCGGTCACCACGGTCCCGGTACCATCCCAAGACGCGGGGAAACTATAACTAAGAATCGGCGTCTGCGCCCATCCATAGGCCGCGGTGAGAGCCGCGGCAGCAATCACAACAAGACATTTTTTCGTTGAAGTCATTTGCATAATACAGCTGTTGTTTTGGTCCAGTATTCTGTCAATTACGGCCCGACTTTATGCTCTCCAAGCGGATGCGGCAAGAAAAAAATAAACTTTTTTTGGGATTAAATCGGTTGGCCTCCGCACTCGATTTTACACTGTGTAAACAGGGCTGAGGGTGAGGATTGGAGATAACGATAACGGTATTTATTGGGAAACGCCGTCCATCCTGTCTTGCACGTGGGATGCGGTTGGGATTCGGAAGGAAGACGATTTGGCCTCTCAATTGCGACGGCACCGGGCATTTGGCCGCTTCCGGCTCGCTTCACCCCTCGGCCCGCCCAGTCTCCGTCAAAGCCCGTTGGCGCGCTGCCACAGACGGGCCAATCCGGCTGCGATGGGTTTGGTCACATCGTTATCCGTCCAATAGGCATTGTGGGAAAGGGGATTCCAACTGCTCAGCGCGCCGCCCACGTTGACCCGGCGATCTTCCGTCACCACCGCGCGATAGGCCTCGTTGAGCTGTTTCAGCGGATAGCCAATGATGTCGTCGGGATCGTAAAAATTGATCCACTCGGCCACGGCCGGCAGATGGGGATGATGCGCGGCCAGGGCGGGCGACGGCACGCGAATGGGCTGGCCAAACTCCCGGTAACGCAAACTCCACAACGCGATCGGACTGCCGAACGTGTAAAAGGCCGTAAAGGTCTCGCCCCAAGTCAGCGGTGTCGCCGCCATGGTTTGCCGCACGGCGGCGGGCAGAAACCGGCGCCGGCGGTTTTCCGTTTGCTTTTGCAAATCGTAAAGAAAATTGCTGGTGATCACCGTGCCCAGACTGTGCGCAATGACCACCAGCGGCGCGCCGGCCCCGGCCGCGGCCGCCAACCGGTTCAGGGTCCGGGCAAACTCTTGGTGGATCTTTTCGTAGGCATTGCGCTCGCGCGGCGCGGGTTGGTAAGCAATGGCATCGGCGGCAAAGTTGACCATGAACCGGCGCAACGCCTTGTAATTCATCCGGCTGCCCGTGGCCAAACAAGCCCACAATTTGTCCTCCTCCGCCTGCAACACCTCGGCCCAATACACCGGCTCGATGACCAGTTCCGCAGCGGGTCGGGTGGCCAGTCCTTCGATGAGGGCGGCAAATCGTTTGGTCAGCTCCTTCCGCATTGGCTCGGCAAAATTCGGTTTTTGCGCGCCAATGCCGTGAATGATGGCTACGGCAATTTTGGGCATGCGACAATGATGCGGACATCCCGCTGCCGGCACAAGCGACGATTGGGGCGCGGCCCGTGTCACTGGGGCCGGACAATTCAGGGACGCCCGCCCCCTGGACGTGCCGGATCACTTCCCGACGGATTGATCCTGCATCAAATCATCCACCGCCCGCGCCAGCGCCACCAGGTAATCATCCCCGCGCGGATGCCGCGTGAGCGCCGCCAAAATGTAATGCCGGCCCGGACCGGAGACGATCGCCGCGTCGTGCCGCCAATCCTGCCAGGTGCCCCATTTGCGAAGGATTTGCACGTCCCGATCCGCCAGGCCTTTCACAAATTTGATGTTGTCGTGGGGAATCTCCGGCGACGCAAAAATCTCGCGCATCACCCGCGAGGCCGCCGGCGACACCAACGTGCCCTGCTCCAGCCGCAGGAAGTACCGCAGCAATTGCCGCACCGTCGCCGCATGGGAATGATCGTCCAGCGGATCCCCGATCCGCTCGCTGCCCTGGCCGTAATGTTTGCCCACCCAGATACCGCCGCCCTGTTTGGGGTCGTAAAATTGATACGCGTTCAGCACGTCCTGGATTTGGCGCAGCCCCAATTCCCGGGAAAACCGCGTGGCCATTTCATTGCTCGACGCTTTGACCATCAACCCCAGTTCGTGACGCGTCTGCGCGTCCAGATTAGTTGCCGCCCCGGGGTGGAGATGAAAATAGGCGAGCAGAATGCCAATCTTGGGAACACTCGCCGCATATTCCTGCCGGTCCGGATGGATCAGGGCCAGGTGTTGCTGGCGCAGATCCAGAAGCCCCACCGCCGCCTGATCCGTCGTCAGGCCGTACTGGGCGCGTATCGCGCCGTCAATCGCCTCCAGTCGCGCCTGCAGCACGGGAGACCCCGGCGAACCGGGAATCACCGTCAGCGTGTCCAGATGGGTCGGCAGAGGTTGATGGGCCAGGTGTTGATCGAGGAATTGTTCGGCGACCGCCCGGGCGGCGGGCGTGTAGGCGTGGCCCGCGCGATGATTGAGCCATCCCACGTTTTGCGGGGCGCGTTCCAACCGGTAAACCGGCAACACCGCTTCCAGAAACGCCCAGCTCCGGTCGTTGTCCGACGCTTCGCCGGCGAGCAGGAGAAACGGCCGCGGCGCCACCAACGCCAGCAGTTGATGATGTTCCAACGGAAAATCCGGCGCGCGAATCTGCGGCCCCAGATACCAAATCGCGTCCCAGTTGCTGAACTGCAAACCCAGGCCGCCTTCGCTGGAGACGCCCACCCGGTACCGTGCGTCAAACGCCATCGCGTAGAGCACCTCTTTGCCCCCCAACGAATGTCCCAGACAACCTATCCGCCGGGCATCCACCTGGGGCAATGATTCCAGAAAATCCGCCGCGCGAATGGCGTCCCACACCATGCGGGTCATGCCGGTCCAGCCCGGATGCGCGGCCAGGGCCGCGCGGGCGTTACCGGCCCAATCCGCCCCGGGGGTGTTGATGTAATTGCGCGGACACCACACGACATAGCCCCGCCGCACCAGTTGCAATCCCTGCCAGTTGCGCTCCGGATAGGTGGGTTCCAAACCGGCCACCCCGCAGGCCTGCAACGGCGTCGTGGGATGAAACACCACGATGCCGGGCCGTCGCTTCTCCCACGTGGACGCGGGCGTCAGCAGGTAACCGTCGGTGAAGACGCCCTCCTCGACTTGATAACGCACCCATTGGCGCGTGAAACCATCGCACGCTTCGGTGGCCAGAATTTCCGGTTTGAGCGGCGCCCGGGAGGCCGGCAATCCACCCAAAAAATCCAACCAGCGTTGCCGGAGGGATTCCCGTTCCCGATGCCAGGCACGGCGGGTGGTGATCCGTTTGCCATCCGCCGGAACCAACAAGGCGGATAATGCGGGCATATCCGCCGGCGCCGCCGCGGGCGGCTGTTGCAGCGGTGGTGCGGCGGTGAGGCTGTGAAGGCCCAGGCCAACGGCGGCCAGAGTCATTATCCGCCGCCCCATTGCGTTCGTTGGTTGCACGCGGCAGTTAACCAAGTTCCCGGCATCGCGACAATCTTTCGGATGGCTGGCGAACCGGCGCGGACGATTCCACATCCTTTATCGTCGGGCCGTTTGAACACACACCCGTTGGCACCATAGGCTTCCGGCAAAGGACGTCTCACTTGGGGGGTGGACGGGTGGCCGGCGAACTGCTGGGGCTGGCGCTGAGTTGGCGGGCTCCGTCCCACACGTAGAGCAATCCCGAAACGCCGGTGCATACCGCCGCGCCGATCATCACGCCTTCCAGCCAGACATCGCGCCGCTGCAGCAAGACCCACAGGATCACGCCCATTTGCAGAACGGTGGCCAGCTTGCCAATGAAGCGAGGTCGCACCTGCACCCGGCCCACCATCCAATGAATCACCACCAAGCCCGCCAGCAGGAGGATGTCCCGCCCGATGATGGTGCCCGTGAGCCACAACGGGATGGCTTCGAAATGTGGGGTGTGATCAAAACTGAGCAACACCACCGCCGAAACGAGCAGGAGTTTGTCGGCCAGCGGATCAAGCACCGCCCCCAACTCGGTTTTCTGGTGGAACCGACGGGCGACATAACCATCCACTCCATCGAAGATGGCGGCCACGGCAAAACACAGCAACGCGGCAATCCGATGGCCTTCCGTGCCCGTCTTGACGTAATACAAGACCTCAACCACAAAAAACGGAATCAACAGAATCCGCAGAATGGTGATCTTGTTGGCGGTGGTCATACGGCGCGCGCTCATCTTGGGGAATTCTGGTCGGGCGTCAACTCTGTGATGGCGACGCCCTCACGAAACGACGCCCCAGCGGCGGCGCATGAACCGTTCGACCGGCGCGAACAGCACCTTGTCCGCCAGCAGGCCAATGCCCACAATGGTCAGCATCACGCCCAACACCGCCTCCATGGCGTGCAACTCGCGGGCATAATGCAACAAGTGCCCCAGCCCGAAGCCGGTGAGGACGGTGATGTAAATTTCCGCGGCCATGAGCGAGCGCCAGGCAAAAGCCCAGCCCTGTTTCATGCCGCTGATGATGAACGGCAGCGACGCCGGCAGGATCACTTTCATCCACGTGTGCAGGCCGCGCGATCCCATCGTCCGGGCCGCCCGTGCGTAAATCGGCGGCACGTTGCGCACGCCGTTGTCCGTGGCGAGCAGGATGGACCAGAGCGACCCCATAATGACGATGAACAACAGGGCCGTCTCGGTCTGGCCAAACCACAGCAACGCCAGCGGCGCCCAACAAACGCTGGGCAGGGTCTGCAAACCCAGCGCCAGCAAGCCCACCGTCTGCTGCAGGCAACGGAACCGCGCGGTCAACAACCCCAACGGCAGCCCCAGCGCCAAGCCGGCGGCGTAACCCACGAACAACCGTTTCAACGTGACGACTGCGGCCGACCACAAATCGCGCGCGTGCTCGGGATCAATAAAATATCGCGCCACTTCCAGCGGCGAGGGCACCAGCAGGGGCGACCAGATTTCCGCGCGCACCAACAACCCCCAAGCCACCAGCAGCAGCAGGAACAGGCAGGCGGGAAGAAGCCAGCGTTTCATTCGGCCTCCGCAACTTGTTCAGGGTTCAAGTGAGGTTTCAGCGCGCCGGTGATTTCCGCCGCCGCCCGCGTCAATTCCACACAATTGATGTCCCGCGGGCGGGGCAGCGCCACCGTGAATTGTTCGCGAATGCGCCCCGGGCTGGGCGAGAGCAACACCACGCGATCGCCCAAGCAGACGGCCTCGCGCACGTTGTGCGTGACGAACACGACCGTCTTGCGTCGGCGCGACCAGATTTCTTGTAAATCCCCGTAAAGCTGTTCGCGGGTCAACGCGTCCAGCGCGGCGAACGGTTCGTCCATCAACAACACCCGGGGATTGGGCGCGAGCGCGCGGGCCAGAGCCACCCGTTGTTTCATCCCGCCGCTGAGTTCATGAATGTTCGCGCGGCTGAATTTTTCCAAGCCGACGAGTTGGAGATAAAAACGCGCGACTTCGGCGCGCTCCCGCCGGGTGAGCCCGGGTTTCAGTTTGAGACCGAAAAGGACGTTGCCCAACACGTCCAGCCACGGATACAGGGCGGATTCTTGGAACATCACCATGCGGTCGCTGCCGGGGCCGTTGACCGGCGACTCATCCGCCAGCACGCGGCCCTGGTCAGGCATCTCCAACCCGGCAATGATGTTGAGGAGCGTGGATTTGCCGCACCCGCTCGGACCCAGCAGGCAGACGAATTCACCCTCACGGATCGTGAAGCTCACATTATCCAGCGCCGTCACCCGGGCCCGCCGGGTGTGGAATTTTTTGGTGACCCCCTCAACCACCAATTTCGGCGGCGGCAGATTGGCGAGTTCCTGGGCGACGGTCATTGCGGCACCTCCGGAAGCCCTTGGGCGCGTAACACGTCGTTCAACAGCTCCAAGGCATAAAGGCGCGTGAGATCGGGTTTCTGCCGGAGAAATCCGATGCGATGCGCCGCCGCCGCCGATTTCTCCAGCGACGGGCGCACCGGGTCCGCGGTCAGTTCGATATGTTCCCAAGCCCGGTTCAACACGTCTTCCGGCAACGGTCGGCCGGTGGCCGCCTGCAATTCCGCGTTGAGCAGGCGCTTGGCCTCGTCGGGGTGCTGATGAATCCACTCGGTCAATTCCACGTGCGCGACAAGCCATTGCCGGACCAAATCCCGCCGCTCCCGCAGGGCGCGCACGCTGCTGACCAGATGCGTCGTGACATAACGCCCTTGGGTCTCCGGCCACAACGCGGCTTCCTCCAAATAGACCCGGCCCCGGGCTTCCAGCGTCAACCGGCTCACCCACGGTTCCACCGTCCACACCGCGTCGAGCGTGCCTTTGAGGAACAGGGCGAGCTGATCCGGATTGGCCGTGGGCACCACCCGCACGTCGCCACCGGTGAGCCGCACGAGAAAACCTTTGCTTCCCAGCCAAGCCCGGGCGGCCACGTCCTGGGTGTTGCCGAGTTGCGGCGTGGCCAGCAGGCGGCCTTTGAAATCGGCATCCGTTTGAATGCGGCCATCCGGCTGTACAATCAACGCCGCGCCCCCGCTGCACGCCCCGGCAATGACGCGGATTTCTGCGCCGCGCGAACGGAGATGCGCGTTGAGCGCCGGGTTGGGCCCGACGTAGCTGAGATCAATCGAACGGGCCAACAACGCCTCCATCGCCGTCGGCCCGGCGTTGTACACAAACCATTGCACCTCCACCGCCGGGCCCAAACGCGCCTCAAACCAGCCGGTGCCGGCCCGGCTCAATCCATGTCCGATGACCGCCTGCGCGTGGGTAATGTTCGGAAAATGGCCGACCCGCAAAACCACCGGGTCCGCGCTGGCGCCCGCCGCCGCCAGTCCGCAAAGCCCGGCACCGGCCAAAATTATCAGGTGAGCACGCATACGATTTCGCGCCTTGCGGCTGCTCCACTCTAATCAGGCGCCCCACCGCTGCAAGCCTTAACGCAGCAAGATATCTTTTCGTTTGCTCCACATCCGAGCCGCCTCGTTCGTAAAATGAGGAAACCCGGCAAACTTTTCGGGAATCAATTCAAGTCTGAGATTGCCCGGCATTCAGGCTTCCCTCACGATGCCTCCGCCCTGACGGGCGGAACATGACTGCGGAACCTCATCTTTGGAAACTGGCCCGGCAACTCCAGGCGCTGGCGCAAACGGGTCTCACCTACGCCACAAGCAATTACGACCGCGAGCGCTATCAAACCGCCTCCGACATCGCCGCCGAATTGATGACGCTGCAAAACCCCACCTCGGCCGCGACATTCCGCCAGTTGTTTGCGCTGCAGGACGGCTACGCCACCCCCAAGGTGGATGTGCGCGCGACGGTATTTCGCGATGATCAGGTGCTGTTGGTGCGCGAGGCGTCCGATGGATTGTGGACGCTGCCGGGCGGGTGGGCGGACGTGAACGATTCCCTCGCGGAAGCGGTGGAGCGCGAGACTTTCGAGGAATCCGGATTCCGGGTGAAAGCGCGCAAGCTCGCGGCGGTTTACGACCGGGCCAAACACCCGCACGAACCGCCTTTCCCCTTCCACATCTACAAACTTTTTTTCCTGTGCGACATCCTGGACGGCGCGCCGTCGCCCAGTGGCGAAACCTCGGCGGTGGATTTTTTTCATCCGGACGCGCTGCCCCCGTTATCCCGCACGCGGCTCTTGCCGGAGCAGGTACAGCGTCTGTATGAACATTGGCGCAATCCCGC
>MWDV01000460.1 GCA_002070715.1 Verrucomicrobia bacterium ADurb.Bin118 | reverse complement strand
CAAAAAAACCGGCTGCAGGTTTGTGGAGGTGGGGAGTGGGATCTCGCGAACCTGTTTCACGTAGAGGCGGCCCGGCTGGAGTTTTTTGTATTCGAGCGCCAGCTGGAACAGAGACCGGTTGGTATTCTCTGTGCCATAACCCGCAGCCACGGTGGCAGCCAAGCCGGCCAAGTGCTGGTAATCAGCCGGCCAGCTCAGCACGTAATCGCCCCACGGCAGCAGGGCGGAACTCTGCCGCGAGGAGAGGTTCGTGGCGCCCAACCAGTGTTGGAAATCCACGACTTCCGGAGCAGCCGTATGGTTGGGATTGGTGACGGAAACGGCGCCGGGTTGGGTGGCGAAAGTGCCGCGAATGTTCCAACTGATGGGCGTAAGTTGCGCCGTGAGCGTGGCCACGCCATTGGCGAGTTCGATTTCGTCCGGCGTCGAGTAATGCACCAGCAAGGCCATGCCGGCTTGCGACTCGTCCACGCCCAGCCGCAACCGTTCCAGGAAAGCGTTTTCATTGTAGAAGCTGGCGAAGACTTTCTTGATCGCACGGAATACGCCGCGTTCTTTCGGCTGGGAGGCATCGCAATGACACGGACCGGTGGTGTCGTCGTCAAGGTCGTCCGCCAGGCAACCACTAAAGCTGTCGTAGAGCCCCGCGCCGGTGAAACTCTCGCTGTCTTCAAGATTGGTCGAACTGCGGAAACGGATTTTGCGGTGGGGATCAAAGCCGGCCAACGCCCCCAAGACAGCCTGCTCTTGGGCCGGAGTCAATTGCGCCGTCTGAGTAAACAACCCGCGTATGGCGGTCAATTGCATCCGCACGGCGGCGACATTGGGCGGATATTGAAAACCTTCCAAGCGCGCTTGAATGGTGGCCGCCAGGGTTCGACCGTCGGGCAGCGTTTGGTTCAGGAACTCGTCCCATAAATCGAAACTGAAAGCAATGGCCTCGGGGGAGAAATCGGGGATGGCCCGGCGCAACAAGCCGAAGTTGGCTGCTTTCCCGCCAAAAAACCGGATGTCGGCTGGCATGAGTTTGGCGGTGTCCGCCGTGTAGGCCCCGTAGCGCGCTTTGGGGATCAGGTGAAGTTGCGGAATCTTGAACGCGGCGATCTGCGCTTTTTGTGCGGGCGTTAGCACGCCCTCCAAGTCCAGCAGTTTAATGCGGTCGCCATCCGGTCCTGATTCGGTGCGGAGCGCGATGTCATGGCCGATCAAACCCTGGGCGCGCCCGCGTTCGTCCGCCCCGGCCAGCGAGGCAAAAGGCACGCCGTAATTTTGGGCCAGGAGAGCCACATGCGAGCCGGGCGTTGCCGGCGCAAGGGAGAGGATCCCGGCCACGAAGGGAATTTCCGCCGGCACCGCATCCGTGAGCAGGATGTCTTCGGGACACAACCGGCCGTCAGCGTAAGCCGCCGCAATCTCGGCGCCCGGCACAAAAACCAGCCGGCCCACCGCCCAGCCTCCCGCGTAAATCGTCGTGGCCTGGCCAGTCCAACGTTCCAGCGAGGCCAGCGGAATCCCCCGGGCGGCAAACCAATTTTCATTTCGCCAGGCGCTGTCCGCCTGCTCAAAGGTCGGCAGATAAAATGCAGTGACCTCCGGGCTGGCGGCCACCGCCGATTTCACCACTTCAAACCACCGCGCGACCTGCTCGGGCGGGTAGGGATCCTGGCCGACAAACTGGATGCCGTATTCCCGGCCCATGAATGGCCAGAGAGACTGCGGAGCGCTGAGCGTGAATTGCGGAGCGAGGATAACGCCCAGGACAACGCGTTGTCCGTTGGTCCGCAGCGAAACCGCATTAAATTGCTCCGGCGACAGGCCGAAACACAGCGGAAGCCGTTGAACAGCGAATTCGTAATGCAGGGGATACGCCCGGCTGTCTTGGAAAATCACGCGGTTGGGATCATCCAGAAGGAGGGCGAACTTGGCCCACACGAGCGGTGAAGTCGCCGAACAGGGAGTCACATTGAAAAAAGGATCCCCGGGAAACTGCAACTGGTTCGCCCAATCGTTCGTGTTGCCACGGGGAGTGCGCGCGATCCGATAAAAGCGGGCGGTCTGTCCATCCGCGCTGGGATCGGTAAAATCAAACGGCGTATGCAGCAGCACCGCGGCGTCATGCCAATGAACGAGATCGGTGGAAACCTGGAGAGTGAACACTTGCGGCGGGGCGTTTGAATCATGGAAATCACCCCGGACACGGGGCCAGCCGTTCGGCGCCGGCAACAGGACTTCCAGTCGTAATGGACAATTGGTGCGCGGCGGGTCCGGAAAAATAATTTGGGCCGGCACCGGTTTCGGCAATCCCGCCAGCAGCAGTACGAGCAGCAACGGGGACCAATCCGCCCGCAGCCTCGTTTTGCCACGACCAATGGAAACCGGCCTGGTCTTCATGCGGTTAACGTACTCCAGCAGGAATTTGAAGCAAGCGCAGTGCTGGCACGTCCTGCCGGCTGAGGTGACCGAACTGCCAATGATTGGATTTCCGTTTGACGCCGGGTTTGTGGTTCTTGTCCGTCAATGATCCGTTTGCACGGCTCCGACGATTTCTTTCACATCGACAATGCCTTTCCGTTCCATGAACTGCCGGAGAGCGGCCAGGATTTGCAAGGCGGTTTGCGGTTCGTAGAAGTTCGCCGTGCCCACGGCCACCGCCGTCGCGCCCGCCATCATGAATTCGATGGCGTCCGCGGCGCTCTGGATGCCGCCCATGCCAATGATGGGAATTTTCACCGCCCGGGCCGCTTCCCAAACCAGCTTCACCGCCATCGGTTTGATGCAGGGACCGGTCAATCCCCCGGTGACATTGGCGAGCCGGGGCCGGCGGGTTTCAATGTCGATGGCCATAGCCGGAAAGCTGTTGGTGATGGACAAGCCATCGCTGCCGGCCTCGGCGGCGGCTTGGGCGAACGGCGCGATGCTGGGCACGTTCGGGCTCAGCTTGGTGATAAGGGGAAGCGTGGTGACACGGCGGCAGGCGGCCACCACCCGGCTCAACAACCGGGAATCCGTGCCGAATTGCGCGCCGCCTTCCTTGATGTTCGGGCAGGAGACGTTGAGTTCCAGCGCACCCACGCCTTCCAAGGTGTCGAATCGCCGCGCCACTTCGGCGTATTCCTCCACGGTCGTACCCCAAATGTTGATGATGGTCGGCACGCGCAGTTCCCGCAGAAACGGCCAGTATTTCTGAATGAAACCATCCACGCCCGGACCTTGCAGGCCGATGGCGTTGAGCAAGCCGCTGGTCACTTCCGCCGTGCGCGGCGGCGGATTGCCCCGCACCGGGTGCAGCCGGATGCCTTTAACCGTGACCGCGCCGAGTTGGTTCAAGTCCAACAAGGGCGAGTATTCGATCCCGTAGCCGAAGGTCCCGGAAGCAACCGTCACCGGATTGGGCATCCGCAGTTGGCCAATGTTGACCGCTAGGTTCATGAAGATACCTCCCCTTGAATATCCCGGGAACCTTGCCGCTCCCGGTCGGCGGTCAATCTTTTTTCTCCCGAGCCGGGCGAGTCGAGAGCGGGCAGGGGAGGGAGCGGGTTCGAGGGGGCAACGGGCACCGGCGGTGCCGGTGGAATCGTCCACAGCAACTCCTGTGCGTTGAAAACTGGTCCGTCGGTACAGACGCGTTGATAGGCCCAGCCATCGCCTGATTTGACGGGAATCACGCACGTCAGACAGGCGCCGATGCCGCAGCACATATGCGTGTCCATGGATAACTCCGCCGGCAGGTTGAATTCTTGGGCGATCTGGCCCACCGCATGGAGCATGGGCGTCGGCCCGCAGGCGAACAGTCGGAAATGACGGCCCGGAGGCGCGGGCTGACGGATGGCGGCCAGCAACGGCTGGGTGACGAGTCCCTTTTCGCCGTGACTGCCATCTTCGGTGGCGATGCGCACCTCCCAACCCAACGCGGCAAATTCCGCCACGCACAAAATGTCCGCGCGCCGGCGTCCGCCCACAAACACGATGCCCGGTCGGGGCGATCGCTGTGCCAGCAGATACAACGCAGCCATGCCATAACCGCCCGCAATCAACAGCGGCAATGCCGCGTCGTCGCGGGGCACCGTAAAGCCGCGACCCAGCGGGGCGATCACGTTCAACACTTCGCCCGGGAGCATGCGCGCGAGCGCGGCGGTGCCTTGACCGACGGTTTTGTAGAGCAGGGAGAATGTATCGCCGTTCACCTGATAAATGCTGAACGGACGCCGCAGCAGGGCCGCTTTGAGCGAGGGGATTCGAACGTGCGCAAACTGGCCGGGTTGCACGAGCGGCGCAATGCCGGGGGCGCGCACCACCAATTGAAAATACAAATCGGCGGCGCGGACGTTGGCAACGATTTCAACGGTCTGCTCCAGCATGATCGCGGGCGCAGGATGCGGGGCGGCGCGGGGTGTGTCAATTGCGCGCGCCGGCGCCGCGCCATCAGCGGGGCGCCGCCGGTGTTTTCGCCAACGCCTCCGCGGCGGTGGTGCGGACGACTTCATCCGCGTCCTGCAGCAGGTTTGACAACGCGGCAACGACGCGGGGATGACTGGCGGAGACGGTGAGTAATGCCTGCAACGCTTGACGGCGCGAGAGCGGGTCTGGGTCATCCGTCATTTCCAGCAAGGGATCAAGCGTCGCGCGGGGCGAGGGCGAAATGCGGACCAACGCCTGGGCGGCGGCGCGCCGGCAATCCCCGCGTTCCTCCCGGACGAGCTGGGCGACCGGCGCCAGCGCCGGCAACCCGATTTGCGCCAGGGTGTGAACGGCGGAGTCGCGCACCGCCCGGTACGGATGCCCCAGGCAATGCAGCACCTCGGGCAGGGCGGGGACCGCTGCGGCGCGCATTTCGCCGAGCGCGTACACGGCGGGATGATGCAAAACATCATTCGTGCCGCGCAGGGCGGCGACGCACACGGCCACCGCCTCGGGAGAGCCGATGCGCCCCAATGCAGTGGCGGCCAGCCAGCGTTCTTCCGGGCGCGGGTTGGTCAGCATCCCACCCAGCGCCGGGACCGCCGCGTCGGCTTGCCCGTCCAGTGCCGCGAGGGCATGCGCCGCCACAATGCGCCGCGCCGAGGCATCCGCCGGACGAATCGTGCGATAAATCAATCGTTGCAGCGGTTTGGGCAGCCAGGCGGGCGGGGGGTGGAGCGGTTTGGTCAGGAGCGGGTCCTGCGTGCGCACCATCCGGATGAGATCGGGCACCGCCGTCGCGCCCAGTTGTTGAAAGGCGGCGGCGGCTTCCTCGCGTTGGCGCGGGATTGGCCCGTGCAATTGGAAGGCCCAGGCGCTAACCGGTTGGCCTTGGTAAACCAACTCGCGAGGCCGGGCTTGGTAAGCAAACCAGATCCCCGCAGCTCCGAGAACTCCTAGACCCAGAATCAGGGCGATGGAACGTTTCACGGGCACCGGCGTGCGTCCGCACAGGGCGGCGGTGGCGGGTTGTGCCTACGACATCGCCACCGTCGGTGCGGCGGCGGCCGATACCGCCTGCCCAGAGCCGACCGGTTCGCGGTCGCTTTGGCGGAGTGTTTCGTCTCGAGCCGGGTTGGCCCGGATTTTCTGATAGGTCGCCAGCGCCAGGAGCGGCCAGTTGTTCCGGTACATGTCGTATTTCAGATAGAACACCTTGGGAAACCCCGTGCCAGTGGTTTCGTCTTCGCTCCAGGATCCGTCCGCGTTTTGGGTGCGCACCAGATACTCAATGCCGCGTTTGAGAGCCGGTCGTTCCGGATCGCCAAAGGTACACAACCCCATCACCGCCCAAGCCGTTTGCGAGGCGGTGCTGGGGCCCTGGCCTTTGAAGACCGGGTCGTTGTACGTGTTGCATCGTTCGCCCCAGCCGCCGTCCGCGCGTTGCACGCTTTCGAGCCAGTCCCGCGCGCGCAGCAGCCAGGGTTGGCGCATGTCCACGCCGATGGCCCGCAAGCCACGCAGCACCTGCCAGGTGCCATAGATGTAATTCACGCCCCAACGCCCGTACCACGAGCCGTCCGCTTCCTGCTGCGACCGGAGATAAGCCAGGGCCTGTTGCACTTGGGGATGCGTCAGCGGGAATTTCTCGGCGCCCAACAATTCCAGGATGCGCGCGGTGATGTCGGCGCATTCCGGGTCCAGCATGGCGTTATGGTCGGCAAAGGGGACTTTTTCGAGCACGCCCTTGGTGCAATCCTTGTCAAACGCCGCCCAGCCGCCATCCTTGCACTGGAAGGTCAGCATCCAGTTCAGACCCCGTTGGAAGGCGGCGTCGCGCCGGGCGGGATTGTCCGCGGCCACCTGCCGGAACGCCAGCAGGACCATGGCGGTGTCGTCCACGTCGGGATTCCATTTGTTCGCAAACTCGAAAGCCCAACCGCTTGGCTCCACGTTCACCGCGTTTTTGTACTGCCAATCCCCGCGGAACCGGATCTCCTTGTCCAACAGCCATTCTACCGCCCGTTTGAGCGCGGGATGATCTTCCGGCAGGCCCGATTCACGCAGGCAAACCGTCGTGATGGCGGTATCCCAGACCGGGGACAGACAGGGTTCAATGCGCACCGATTCCGGGGTTTCGTGTTCCAGTTCCTTGAGATGGCGTGCGGCGCGGACGACCTCTGGATGATCGTTGGGATAGCCGAGCGCCTTGAGCGCGATGAGCGAGTTGAGCATGGCGGGAAAAATGGCCGCCAGCCCGTCGGATCCCTCGAACCGTTCCAACATCCATTGCTCCGCGCGTTTCAACGCGCGTTTGCGGAAGGGATGAATCCCCGCCTGGGCCCAGAGTTCGGCAAACTTGTGCAGCTTATCGAGGCTGAGGAAAAAATTGCGCCAGGTGAACCAGCCGGGATCGCGCGGCAAGCGCAGGTCGCGCTCGTGAAATCCTTCCGGATATAATTCGTCCAAGTCCACCGTGCAGGGGCGGGTGGGTTTGAAATGGTTGATGATGGCCAGCGGCACGAGCATGGCGCGCGACCAGTTGCTCATCTCCCAAAAATTGACGTGAAACCATTTGCCAATCAGCAGCACCTCGCAGGGGATGGTGGGGACGTATTTCCAAGGATACAACCCGAGCAACGCCAGGTAGAGTTTCGAGAACGTGTTCATGCGGGGCACGCCGCCGAGTGCGCGGGCCACTTCCCGCGCGCGGAGCATGCGGCTGTCGGTCACTGGCAGCCCGGCCAGTTTCAAGGCGAGGTAGGCCTTGACGGTGGCGTTCACCTCGGCGGGGCCGCCGTGGTAAATGTTCCACCCGCCATCCGGCAGTTGTTGGGAAAGAATGTGATGGACCGCCTTGCGTTGCCAGGCCGGGTCCACGCTCTGGTCCCAGTGATGAAACGCGATCATGTCGGAGACGAGCGTGGAATCCACGATCAACTCGCCGATCCAGTAGCCCTCCGGCTTTTGCTGGCCCAGCAAATACGCTTGCGACCGCCGGATGGCCGTCTCAAGGCCGGGGCGGGTCGGGGCATTTTCTGAAAACGCGCCGGACGAGTTTTCGGTCAAGCTCGGGTTCGTAATACGACTCGGGTTCGTTATACTACTCGACATGTGAGCAAATCTGCGGGTTAAACCCGGAAGAGTAAAGGATTAACATCCTTGGTGTCATGACTCTTTGAGAATGTCCTGTCACGACTCTTTGAAAATGTCCCCTTGGGGCGGCAGTTGCGGTAGCCACTGCCGCCACAATGGGAACATTAATCATGAGTGCGAAAGAACGGCGACGCGCCGTCATTATGGCGGGAGTGCAAGCGGGCGAACTCAACTTGGTGGGCCCAGCGGCCGTGCTGGGGCTGAGCTACCGGCAGACCAAGCGGGTGTGGCGACGGTATCGGGCCGCCGGAGATGCGGGGTTAGTACACCGGTTGCGCGGCCGCCCCGGCCCGCGCCGCAAGCCGCCGGAGCTGCGTGCGCAGGTGCTGGCGCGGCATGCCCAGCGGTATCCGGACTTTGGCCCCACCCTGGCGGCGGAGTATCTGGCCCAGGAGGGCTGGCGGGTGGATCACGAGACGCTGCGGCGCTGGCTGCTGGCCGCGGGCCGATGGACCGTGCGCCGACGGCGGCAACGCCACCGGCAATGGCGCGAGCGCAAACCGTGCTTTGGCGCCATGGTGCCACTGGATGGTTCGCACCACGACTGGTTCGAGGGACGGCGGGCGCCGTGTGTGCTGATGGTGATGGTGGATGATGCGACCAATCGGGTGTGGGCGCAGTTCTTTGAGGCCGAGACGACGCACGCCAGCTACGACATGCTGGAGGGCTGGACCAGGCGGTATGGGCTGCCGCAAAGCCTGTATGTGGACCGGGACCGCATCTATCGGTGTGAAGGGGTGGGCAACATTGCCGAGCAACTGGCGGGCAAAGCCCCGCAAACGCAGTTTGGGCGGGCGATGGAAAAGTTGGGGGTGCAATTGATCTTGGCCCACAGTCCGCAGGCCAAGGGGCGGGTGGAACGGATGAACGGGGTGCTGCAAGACCGGCTGGTGAAGGCGCTGCG
>MWDV01000459.1 GCA_002070715.1 Verrucomicrobia bacterium ADurb.Bin118 | reverse complement strand
ATCGTGCGTTGGAGGGTGCTGATGCTGCGCTGGATCAGGTCTGCGCGGTCGTAGGTGGTGACGATCTCCACCCCGGGCGGCAGCGACGGTTTCACCTCCGCCAGACGTTGTTTCAAGCGCTCATTCACGCGCAACACATTCTCCCCGTGCCGCACCACCACAATCCCGCCCACCGTTTCGCCTTCGCCGTTGAAATCGCCCGCGCCGCGACGCATCTCCGGTCCCAGCGTGAGGTTGCGAGCCACGTCTTTGAGCAGCACGGGGACGCCGTTTGCGTCCGCGCCCACCACCACGAGGCCCAGTTCCTCCAGCGATTTGAGGAAACCGTGCCCGCGCACCAAGTAGGTGGTGCCGTAGCGTTCCAGTTCGCGGCCGCCGACGTCGTTGTTGGCGCTGCGGATGGCGTTGATGATCCGGTCGAGCGGCAGGTGATAGGCGAGCAGGCGATCGGGGTCGAGTTCCACCTGATATTGTTTTTCAAAACCGCCAAAGGTCGCCACCTCGGCGACGCCTTCAATGCTTTGCAGCCAGTAACGCAGATGCCAGTCCTGAAACGAGCGCAACTCGGCGGCGTCATGTTGTCCGCTGCGATCCACCAGCGCGTATTGAAACCCCCACCCTACGCCGCTGGCATCCGGGCCGAGTGTCGGAGTGACCCCGGGCGGCAGTTGGTTCCCCAATCCCTGCAAGTATTCCAGCACGCGTGATCGCGCCCAATAAATGTCTGTGCCGTCGTCGAAGATCACATAAACGAACGAATACCCAAAGAAACTGTGCCCCCGGGCGGCGCGCACCCGGGGCGCGGCGGTGAGCTTGGTGACGATGGGATAGGTGATCTGGTCCTCGACCAAGGTCGGGCTGCGCCCCTCCCACGCGGTGTAAATGATGACCTGTGTGTCCGAGAGATCGGGAATGGCATCCAACGGCGTGTGTCGCAAACACCAAATCCCGGCGGCGAACAGCGCCCCAACCAGGAGGAAGACCAAGAACCGATTGCGCGCGCTCCAAGCGATGACGCGCTCGATGAATGAATCGGTGGAAGCGACGGGCGTGGGCATGGGCAGGGGATTAGGCTGAGCCAACCAGGGGCGTGAGGAAAATACAGAGGAGAATCCACGACACCGACTGCAAACTGCGTTTTAGGAATCGCCGGATCATCGCACAGGTTTCGGATAGCTTGGGCATGGGGATTGTGGGTTGCCGCATTTTATGGATGTTCGCCTCCCATTCCCGCAATCGCCGCCTTGAGCTGGCTTTCGGCGTCCACGAGAAACAAGGCGCGGGTCACCACCTGCTCTCCCGCTTCCAATCCGCCCGTGACCTCCCACCAGTTGTCCGTGCGCGAACCGATTTGCACCTCGCGCGGTTCCAGATGGTCATCCTCGCGCAGCACAAAGGCGAGAGTACGCGTGCCCGTGTCCAGGACCGCGCTGGCCGGCACCGCCAGCCGTTCGCCCAATTCAACCTCGATCTCCGCCTGCGCCCACATGTCGGGACGCAGCACACCGCCGGGATTGGGCAACTCCACCCGGGCCTCGCCCCGCCGCGTCTGCGAATCCATGTGGGGGGAGATGAACGTGATCCGACCTTCGTAGGTGCGGGGGCCCAAATGGGGAAATTCGAGCCACACTTTTTGGTGCAACTGGACGTGAACGAAATCGGATTCCGCCAGACTCAGGCGCACCCAGATGGGATCGAGCACGGCCACGGCCAACAATGTTTCCCCCGCTTGAAACGCCTGGCCTTCCGTGACGTTGCGCTGCAGAACATGTCCCGTGAAAGGCGCGCGCACCAGCACCGTATCGCTCACCTGGCCTCGCTCCTCGAGGGCTTTTATTTCTGGCTCGCCAATTTCCCAGAGCCGCAATTTCTGTCGGGCAATTTCCAGCAGTGCATCGGCGTCGGCCCCGGGCACCGCGTGTTTGGCCTGGCGCCAGGCGATGAGGTAATCATTTTCCGCCGCCCGCACTTCCGGGCTGTAAACCGACAGCAACGGCGCCCCTTGTTGTACGGGTGCGCCGGTGTAACTGACGTAAAGTTGGCGCACCCAGCCGCCGAACCGGGGCGCCACAACCGCGTAACGTGTCTCGTCATGTTGCACCAACGCGCTGGCGTGGACGGTGAACGAAAGCTCGTGGAGCGCCACGGGCGTCGTCCGCAAACCGATGAGTTGCTGTTTCTCGGGGGTCAACATGACCGTGACCCGACCCGCTACATGTTCTTCACCCCCTGCCGGAGCCGCCTGGCCTTCCTGGGCCGGCACCAGTTTCATATTGCAGATTGGGCAATCGCCGGGACGCGAACTCGTATAGGTCGGGTGCATCGGGCAGAAAAACTTGGGTTGCCCTCCGCCCGTCGCTTGGGTTTCTCCCTCGGGCGAATGTTCAGGTTTTGCACAACCGCCAATGACAAGGAGCGCCAAAGCCAGCAGCGCGATTTGTCCTCGATAGCGCCGGTGCGGCGCGACCGAGGATGGCTGCGGGTCGAAGCGGTCGGCGGCGGTTGACCGCCAGCCAGGGAAACAGATACGGGAGGTTTTCATGGATTTGTTGTTTGTGCGGGTTGGATTGACGTTTCCGACTCGGGGACGAACGGATTGAAGGCAGCGAAATCTTCAAAGCCACCGCGGAACATCAGGTCGGTGAGTTGAGTGTATTGTTCCACGGTGGCGCGGGCTTGGGCGAGTTCCGCTGCCACCAGCATCTGCCGTGCTTCAAACACATCGCGAAACTGGCCGCGGCCGCTTTCCCAGGCCGCGCGGGCGCTGGCGAGCGCGGCCTCGCTGCGCGGAATAATCTGGTCGCGATACAACTCCGCCTCGCGCCGGGCGGCGTCCAGGCGCACGGTCAACTCGCGCACCTCGCGGCGCAGTTCTTGCTCGTAATCGTTGGCGTCCAGTTGGGTCGCGCGCAGCTGGGCCTCATCCCGCTGAATGGCGGCGGCATACCGCTGGCGGTTGCCCCACGGCAGACGCAGACCCAGCATGACCATGCTCTGCCGGAAATCGCCGTTGCCGTGGTATTGCCGCACTTCCGCCCCGGCGCTCAGGTCGGGATAACGGGCGCGCCGCGCCACGTCCACGGCGGCCTCGGCTTCACGGATGGCTTCGCGGCGCACTTGAAGCTCCGGAGCCGCTTGCAACGCGGATTCGACGAGTGACCCGTTGAAAGTCACCGCGGACGCGATGGGCGGCAGGAGAAATTCGGGCCAGGGCGATTCCAGCGGGCGATTCAGCAGCCGGTTCAAATCCGCCCGCGCCTGGTCGCGCCAGGCCATATCGGTCGCCAGTTGGTTCGCGCGCCGGCTGCGTTCGTTCTGGAGACGCAGCACCTCGGCTTGGGTGGCGGTGCCGGATTCGTAACGACGTTGCGTGCTGGCCAAGAATGTTTCCAGCCAGTGCAAATCCTCGCGATCCAACCGCACGGTGCGGTCCGCCAACGCGATTTGAAAAGCGGCGCGGATCGCGTCGCGTTGGTACTGCCGGGTACGCAGCGTGACAATGGCTCCGGCGGTCGCGGCCTCTGCTTGGGCCAGACGGCGCGCAGCCTGCGGTTTGCCCCAGAACGGCAAGGTTTGCTCGATGCCGTAGAGCAGGTCGCCATCGTCCCGGCGCATCATCCGATCCGCGCCCATCACCCCAATGCGCACGGTGGGATCCGCCCAGGTGGGCACGGCCGCAGCATGCGCCTGCGCCGCATCGGCTCGCTCCTCAGCCGCGCGCACCGCCGCGTTATTGGTCCGCACTTCCTCCGCCAGAGCGCGCAGGGTGGCGACGGTTAGTTGCAGCGTGTTGGTTTCCGCTCGCGCGCTGAAGGCTGCAGCGGTGAGAACACCAACCAGATTAAAAACAAGACACCGACAAATCCGCATAACTCCAAACTTCCGAGAGGGAAAACGACAATTCGTGCGCCGGATCAGGGCACACCCCGGGCGGGAAGTTCAGAATGATCAAAGCAGCAGGGCGCAATCCCGGCGGAAAAGTGGGACGGCAGCCCGCGCGGAGGAAAATGGTGGCGGGAAAAACCCGCGGTTTTCATCAGCCCCTGACGGGATGGCCACCAACGTCAGCGGGGCGGGAAACAGTCGTTCGATGGGGATTGAAACCGGCGGAGTTGCCGGCAGCAACGGCGGGCGGTCCGCGTTCCCCGGCGCCACACAGCCACAGGTCCCGCCGCAATCGGCGCAACACGCACACCGGACGGCCACCGGGGTTGGTTGCCAATTGGGACATCCCGCCCCGGCAATCTGGGCCCATACCAGTCCGAGACTGAACCCAATGAGCAGCAGTGATTTCACATTGGCGCGACGCCGCGTTCCGGGCGGAGACTATTTCTTCCCGACCTTCGCCTCGGCTTCGGCGGCTTTGATTTTCTTAAGATATTTCGCGGGATTTTTGCGGAAATCCTTCAGGCAGGATTTACAGCAGAGCTTGACCTCCTGGCCTTCGTGAATGAAGACATAGGTCTTCATGCCCCCCGTGCCGAATGCCTCTCCCGACACCACGCAGGTCTTGAGAGGATACGGTTTTCCGCTCTTTTCATTCTTGGCATCCGCGGCCACAGCGCTCCCCGGAGCAGCCGCGCCCCCGGCGATCAGGACGACGATGGTGACGATCTTCAGCATTTTCATATTGCCTCTGTTTCTGACCTTAGAATACCTCAAGATCAAAATCATTCAAATTTAACA
>MWDV01000458.1 GCA_002070715.1 Verrucomicrobia bacterium ADurb.Bin118 | reverse complement strand
GACGGGCCGGTCGATAAGCTCAAAGTCGTTGCGACGACGGGTCGTTAGCAGACCTGGCCCGCCGGGGCGGGAAAACCGGAGAACCGATAACGGAAATGAAAACCAAAGGCCATTCCAATACCAGTCGCCGACCGGTTCGCGGCGAAGTTATTCACGGCCTGCGCCGCGGGCTTACTCAACGCCCGCTCCCAGCCCATGAATAACTTCGGATGACCTATATTGTCGGGAGGCCACGTCTCGTCCATAAATCAAATATCTCTCTGCCGCCTCTCTCGGGCTGCACGTCGCAGCCCGAAAATCGCAATCACAACACTAGCAGCTAAACAAATCATCGCAGCCGTGCAAAATGGAATCGTGGAGGACCGCCTCTCGCTGTCCAAGCCGAGGAACAGGAAAACCTGTGAGACAACAAAAAACACTGCGGCAACGATGTTGAGATGCTTCGATGTCATAAGCGCGTCCGCAGTAGACTAACCGTTAAGTGAGCGACAGTTGCCAAGGGTTGATTGTCGCCAGATCATGGTGGCAGAAAAGTAATGCTCCCCAAACCCAGTGTCAATCGGTGATTGGTCGTCACCAGCACCGCTTTCAACTACCGTTTTAGGGCCCTTCCATCGCGCCTCAACAAACTTTGTTGCACCTGCAACAAAGTTTGAACGCGTGTCTGGTTCGGGTTGGCGTGGGATGGCCTTACTTTAATCGGACCCGTGCGTAGCTGATGGTTTGAGGGCTGCCCGCGCGCTGGCCGAGCAGTTCCAAGGTGTTCAAGAGCGGAGAGCCCGCGCGCACGGTGGCGGTGAAATAACTGGTGAACGGCTTGTGAAAATTCACCTTTACCGACGGCCCGGTTTTTCCGTCGGGTAAAATTTCCAACAGCCGGTTTTCCGAAACGCGTCGGCCGTTGGCGTCCGTGCCCTGCACATAATAAATCAGGAACAGGCGGTGGTCGAGAGTGGCTTGGAAGCGCGGGGCGGAGGGAATTTCCTTTGATCCCCCTTCCTCGGCGATCAACAACGTGCGTCGTCCGGTCAGCTTGCCTCCATACACCGTGGCGTAACCAATGGAATGGCTTTGTTTGGCTTCAGGAAAAAACTTGGCGCGCAACCGTTCGTCCAAGGCCCGTTCCGTCCATACGATGTGCGCCGTGCCATCCGGACCAACCCAAAGGTCGCCGGGCATGATCCAGCCGCAGGTGGAATCGCGGCTCGCCACTTCGATCCAGTCTCTGAATTTTCCGGTGGTAATGTCCGGACACCAGGTGAAAAACAAGCGACGGAAATCGTAGTCCCATTGCTGGCCGGTGAGTTCTTTTTTGAAGGCGCGCCATTCCGGATACGGTTCGGTGATGTCGCTGACGCCGCAGAAATACACCGCGCGATTTTGCAGGAGTACGTTGGGATAGCAAACGCGGATGGGTTGCGGCTTCGGATACTCCCGACCGTCGGGCCAGTGCAATTGTCCGCTGAACCATTGTCCGGCTTGATTGCAAAACGTCCACTCGGCGTGCGTGTAGCCAATGTTCTGCAACAGGATGAATTCCCGACCCGGACCATCAGCAGCAAAGCTGCGGTAGGAGTGTTCGGTGAAAGCCGGTTGGCCGCGCCATTGCGGCCGAATGACTTCGGGCGTATGCTCCAGGTCGCTTGCGACGAATTGCAAAATCTCAGGTCGCGCCGGACCACTGGAAGCCTCACGGTTGGTGACCAGCGTAGGGTTGACGGAAAGCAACAATCGTCCGTCGAGAAAACCGGCAAGCGGCGAAGGTTCGCGCGTGCGATCCGTCGCATCTGCACGCATGAGTTTCCAGCCGTTGGCTTCGCGTTGATACAACGTCCAACGACAGTTGTTCAGCGGCTTGGCGTCCTTGAGGGTTTCGATGCCGCTGGCAAACACTCGATCGCCGATACGCACAAGACAGGTGGACCCGCTGCACCACATCGGCCCGGCGCCGTTGTGCGCTGGTTCAAACGCGTAAACGTCCTCCTCGATTTCAACCACGGGGTGGATGGGCTCAGCGGCGGTTGCACAACTGATGAAATTGTCAGGGCAAATAAGACTCAGCAGTACGCAAAGGGAAGCCAACCTGACCGCGAATGGATTGGAATTGCGAGGCGGTCGGCTGTTGCAGACCAACCAGCCAAGTTTGCGCCCACGACGCGTTCGAAACCGAACTGGCGCGCTGGGTTGGCTCATAATTGATACTGCGGGATCTTGAGCAGCTCACCGTCCTTCATGGCCGATTGATGCGCCACGATGCCGGCAACGGTCATGTTCAAGGCCCACGCCACGTTCACCAGCGGTTGACGATCCTGCAAAATCGCGGTGACGAATTCATTCATTAGATAACCGTGCGAACCGCCGTGGCCGCCGGCTGCGACTCCCGGTGGCAAGGGCGGACGCTTAATGTCGGTCTGCAATTTTTCGAGCCCGCGGAACTGATTGGAATAGACCGAACCTTTGTCGCCGCGGATGCGCCCCATCTCGCCTTCGTTGGTGGGCGTGTCCCAACTGACGCCCATGCGCGCCATGCCGCCTTCGCTGGTACGAAACAAGGCGATCTCCGTGCCGTACGGATTGCGGTAAGTGTTATTTTGCGGTTGGAGGTGTTGGAGGCGACTCGGGATGCCCATGCAGGACACTTCGGTGAAGCTGCCCGCCGTCACGCCTACGTAGTAGGCGTTCGAGTGCGTGGGATACCATTGCGGCGGCAGCCCGATGCGCCAGCCTTTGTAGGAATCAATCGGCTGTTCCATGTAATGGAAATACTCGCCCTCAGTATAAACAATCCGTCCAAGCTGACCCGCTCGATAAAGCTGCCGCATTGCATGGAGGTCTTCGTGAAAACAGGACGTTTCGAACATCATGTATTTCAATCCGGTTTGCTTCACGGTTTGAAACACGCGGTCCGCGTCCTCCAGCGAGCCGAAGGCCGCCGGCACGGCGGTGCCGACGTGCTTGCCGTGTTTCATTACTTCGATGCAATGCCGGGCGTGGCTCGGCGCATCAGTCGCCACGAACACCGCCTCGATCTTGTCGTCCTTCACCAGTTCCTCCAGAGACGGATAGGTGGTGGGGCATTTCACAACGGAAGCCAGTTCCGCGCAACGGTCGGGGATGAGATCGCTCACGGCGACGATCTCGACGTTCGGATGATTCTGGAAACCGAAAGCGGCCGAGAATTTGCAGACGCCATAGCCGACGAGACCCACGCGCAGTTTCCGATCGGAAACCGGCTGCCAGCCCGCATGCGTTTCGGCCGTGGTTGGCGCGGCTTCAAATCCGGCGATGGGCTTTTCGGGCGTTTGCGCCTTGCCGATGTTGGCGGGGGATAATCCCAGTGCCGCCGCGCCCAGACCCACCGTCTGCAAAAACGAACGGCGGTTTAACGGCGGAGCAGTTTGGCTTGAATTCGTTTCCTTTTCGGTTGGTGTAACAGAAGGTAGCGATGGCTTCATGGCGGGAAGTGTAACCGTCCGGCGAAGGCTGTAAAGTCCGCGCGGGAGCAGCGCATCACCGGTGACGCCGCAGTTGAACGCGATCAATCTTCGGCGTGACAGGAATCGGCGCGGCAGGTTCGGAGGAATGGCGTCAGCCCGAAAAAGTCATCCGAGCGGGGGTTCAGTTGCCCGTATTACGACGGCATGAAAACCGGCCGGATGAAGGCGGCGGCAAGACCGATGGTGCGGGCGCGAAACTCACTCGCCTCCCGCCACCCATTGAATGGCCTGTTGCACCAACTGGCGGTAGTGAGGATTCGCATAGGCGTGATGGTCGTGGCCCAGTTGCACATATACCCAACGCGACAGGCCGTTCGTTTTGGCCCAGCCAATCACGGGGCCGCTCGATAGTTCGGTTGTGGTCAGCAGTGGCTGCACGTCCGCGGCGACCTCAAAGCCCTGGTAGGTTTCATCGCGAATCTCGAAGGAGGTCAGGCCGCGCGTGACCGGATGTTGGGGGGCGGCGATGTTGACCGTGAAGGTCACGTCGTGCTGGTATTGCGAACGCGCTTTTTTCCGGCCTTCGACAATTTCCGGTTGGAGGTAATACCGCGCTCCCACCAGGTCGTGGTAGGCGTCCCAAGCGTTGTAATTGGCGATTGCATGATGCAGCACCACAAATCCTTTTCCACTCCGGGCGAGAGCGAGGAAATTCGTTTTGTCCCGATCGTCAATGGGTTGCCACATATCATACAGCACCACGACGTCATATTGATTGGTGGCTTCGGGTTGGAACAGGGCCTGCGCCGACGGATGCTGCACGACGCGGAAAGTCGCGTTGTTCAGGCTGGTGAACAATTCCAAAAACGGGAGTCGCTCGAAAGCGTGCCCCCCGGTGACCACCAGAACGCGCGGTTGCCCGGCCGTGGCGGTCCGGCGTTCGGTCAATCTCCGCTCCAGAAATCCGTCCTCCGGAGCGCGCTGCCAGGCGGTGAACCACAGGTCGCCCAGCATTTGCCCCGCGCGCACCAGTTGTTCTTCGAGGAACGCGCGGCCCTGCAATCCCAACGCCCCCTCGCCGGACAGTTTGCCTTCCTTGTGAACCTGGTAAAGGGGTTCCACCTGCTGGAATTGCTCCAGCAACCAAGCGGTCAAAATTCGGAAAAGTTCCTCGGCGTCTCCTGTTGCGCCGACCAGTTTGGCCGGACGGATGCGGGGCAACAAAGGTTCCACCTGGACACCACCGGTTTGAGCGAAGTAGCTGCCGTCAATCCATTGGTGAATGCCGCGGTCGCGGGTGTAGTCGTTCGGGTTGTCGCCCAGCCAGCCGTGGTGATGTTTCGTGATGTGCAAGGGTTGGGCGGCGTCGCCAACAAAATGGCCCAAGTAACCCATCGCATAGATGACGTTGGCCTGGGCGTTGGCGATTTCGTCGGGAGTCCCGCCGTATTGTTCGAAGGCGTTCAGGCAGGAAAAACCCGACTTCAGCCGGCCCACATTTTCGGCGAGTGCCCAAGGCAAATAACCGATGGATTCCTGAGTGCGATCGCGATTCCAACGCGCGTTGATGGGCGGGAACTGGTCCGGACGCGCCGCGCGCGCGGCCGCCAGTTGCGCGGCAAATTCATGACGGAAAATGGGCAGGGCCTCGGGAGCGACGCCGACGCCCTCCAAGTATTCCACGTCGAAATAATGGTCCGGACTGGTGGCGTGGCTGAAGGAAAGTTCGTCGGGGGTGTTGCGCCAACGATCCGGTTCGCCGGCGAGAAACGCAATGCGTTCCCGCGCGGCGGGCGTCTGCACAAAAGCAGGGAAATTTGTGGGCAACGCGGCCAACGCCAGTTGATGAATGACCCGGTGCGCTTCGTAATCCCAAGCGCGAACCGTGGCAGCAGTGACGACGAGCAACGCGCTCGTCACAGCGAGAAAGCGGTATGCATGCATGATCTATGTACGCGCATTACTGTAACCGTAACTGGCCGGAGCCGCCAAATCGGAAATCCTCGCAGAGTGGGGTGGAAGGGAAATGAAGGTGAACCAAAGGCGCGGCGACGTGGAGGTGGGAAGCATTGGAAAAGTTTTGCGGGCGTGCCGGTTAATTGCCTTGCCGCGACTGGTTTTCCGTCTCGTCATGCTCCGGAAATGTAAAGCAAAGCCAGCGAAGCGGCGCGCGCGGCGGCGGCGCAAGACCAGCCTCAGCAAGGTTCACTACACTCAGCAGAAAAGCAATTCACCCACCCGCTGATGGACCGCGGCGCTGTGACGCGTACAAACTTTTTCTACCGATGGTTTCCGCCGAATCATCGCCGGGTCTCGATCCGTTGCTGTCGGCTGGCCACCCAACGCGCCACAGCCTGATACAGCGCCCACGCTTCCGGATCGTCGGACTGTGCCATCCGCAACAGGGCGCCGCCGCCTTCATAATAGGCCATCGCCGCCTGGGTCTGGACCCCGTTGCGTTCAAATCCTTGCAGATAGGCATGCAGGCGGGGACGAAAGACATCCGCGGATTGGACAGCGCGCCAGTCACACTCGAATTCGAGTCCCATGCCGTTGGTTCGCGCAAAGGCGCAGGCCAAATCAATCCGCTGATCGGGAATTTCTGGATTGAAAAAATGGTTGGGCTGTTGATATGCCGCATCGAATCCCAGTTTTTGCCAGTTGGCGGCGCCGGCTGCGGCCCAGTAGGGAATCCAGTAGAAGCGCTTGCCTATTGCGTGGATATCGGCGGCAACGCGGGGCAGGATGGCGTTGCCGTGTGCCGAATGTTCAGCGACCCAGTAAAACCCGGCCAGATCAAGATGCCTCGGCGCCAGGGTCTCCCAGCGGGCAAGCGCGATTCGGATATGCCACGCGCAGGCGGCGATGCGATCGTCGGGATTCGCAAAATCCAGCGGACGACCGTCTAATTCGCCCCAATCCCGCTGATCATGGATCGGTTCGGGAAGGGTCAGCACGACCTGCCGCCGTCGCAACGGAGCGCCAATCCGTTCCGCGGTCCGGGCAACGACCTGATCCAGCGCGTCAATCGCGTGACCTTTTTCGAAATGACGCTCGATCAACCAGAGCCAGTCCTCCTTGCGCCCGGGTTTTTGCTGGTATCCCCGGGCGTATTCGCGGCCGCGGTTGTCCTTGAATTCGATGAATAAAAACCCGTCAAACAGCCATTGTTCACGCGGGTTGTCGGGCGCTTTGAAACTGACGTAAGGCGCCAATTCATCCGGAGTCCAGGCCCGCCGATGCGTGCCGCCTTGGTAAATCAGAACCAAATCCGCAATGCCCGCAGTGCGAGGACTACTCAACGGCAGATAAGCTCCCGAGGCTGGCGCCGTCGCGCCCGAAACGCTGTCGCCCCATCCAACGATCAGCACCGACATCAACCCGAAGATTAAACCACGTAAACGAGCCATGTTATATGGAAGCCGTCCGTGAGTTTTTTATTCAATGCCAAAACCAGTGATGACAGTCCGATCATTTGCAGTGGACAGATGATGCGGGGGTGTTATTCCTGTGCGCACCACCATGACGACGGTTATGCGAACACTGCTCATCGGCATTGACAGCGGCACACAATCCACCAAAGCCCTGGTCGTGGAAGCGCGCACCGGCCGGGTTTTGGGCGAGGCGGCCGCCCGCTATGATCTGATTCCGAACCTTCCGCCCGGCGCCAAGGAACAGCATCCCCAGACCTGGCGCACGGCCGTCATCCGCGCGGTCCACGGCGCCCTCAAGCGCGCCCACGCCCGCGCCGGGGAAGTCGTCGCCCTCGGCGTGAGTGGACAGCAGCACGGCTTCGTGCCGTTGGATCGGCGCGGCGAAGTCATCCGTCCCGCCAAGTTGTGGTGTGATACCGTGACGGCCGCCGAGAGTGACCAGATCATGGCGCGGCTCGGCGGCTTGCGGGCCACGCTGCGCAAGCAGGGCCTCGCGATCCTGCCGGGTTATACCGCGTCAAAGATTCTCTGGCTCAAGCGACACGAGCCCCGGCATTACGCGCGGCTCGCCACGGTGTTGCTGCCGCACGATTATCTGAACTTCTGGCTCACCGGGGAACGGGTGATGGAATACGGCGATGCCAGCGGCACGGCACTGCTCAACGTGCGAACACGCCGGTGGTGCGCCGCGACGATTACCGCCATTGACGCGGCCTTGATGGATAAACTGCCGCCGTTGATTCCCAGTGATCAACCCGCCGGTCGGTTGCAACCCGCCGCCGCGCGGGAACTCGGCTTGAATCCCGGGATACTGGTCAGCGCCGGCGGTGGTGACAACATGATGGGCGCCATTGGCACGGGCAACACGCGGCCCGGGATTGTCTCCGCCAGCTTCGGCACCAGCGGCACTATTTACGCCTGTGCCGCCCAACCGGTGGTGGATCCCCGGGGCGAGATCGCGGCGTTTTGTGATTCCACAAATCGGTGGCTGCCCTTGCTTTGCACCATGAACGTGACCGGCGCGACCGAAATGGTGCGGCGGGATTTCGGCTACACCCACACGCAGTTTGAAAAACAGGCGGGCCGCGTGCCGCCCGGCGCGCACGGGCTGTTGCTGTTGCCTTATTTGGAAGGCGAACGTACCCCGAACGTGCCCAACGGCACCGGCGCGCTGATCGGCATCAATCCACGAACCTTTCGCGCGGGGCCTTTTTGCCGCGCGGTCATGGAAGGCGTGACCCTCGGGATGAACTACGGGTTGCGCCGGCTCGCCGAATTGGGGGTGAGGGCCAAACAAATCCGCGCCACCGGCGGCGGGGCGCAATCCAAGTTGTGGCGGCAAATCATGGCGGACGTGTTTAACGCGGAAGTCGTGACGTTGCGCGTCCGCGAAGGCGCGGCGTACGGGGCGGCGTTGCAGGCCCTTTGGTGCTGGCGATTGCAGCGCGGCGAACGCGTGCGGATCGAAGAAATCACCGATGCCTTTGTGACTCTCAATCGGGCAGAAACCACGACCCCGGCCGCGCGGGCTGTTGCCGTATATCGCGAGCTGCAAGAATTGCAAGATACACTTTCCAGCAGTCTCCGGGAGGTGTTCGACCGTCGCGCATGCATGTTGCCACGCCTGGGTTAAGGGTATTCAGCCCGCAACGCCAGAACGCCAGCCGAGTGCTGGATTTTTATCGGACGGATTGTGGCGCAGACGTCCGGCTATGCGGACGCCGGTTTGGCGAAGAAATCTTGGATTACCGCAGCCACGCGTTCGAGTTGCGCATCCGTCAATTCCGGATAAATCGGCAGGCTCAGGCACTCGCGGGCCGCTTGTTCCGCCACCGGGAAATCCCCCGCCTGATAGCTCAAGTGGGCGTAACACTTCTGCAAATGCAGGGGGAGCGGATAATGCAGCGCGCACCCCACGCCGTGCGCTTCCAAGTGCTGTTTGAGCGCGTCCCGTTGCGGGTGGCGGACCACATACAGATGCCAGGCGCTTTCGCAACCCTCCGCCTCCCGCGGTAGCCGTAAGGGGGTATCCACCAATAATTCGTCATAACGCCGCGCCACACGGCAGCGTCCGGCGTTCCAGTTGTTCAGGTGCTTGAGTTTGATACCCAACACAGCGCCCTGCAGGCCTTCCATGCGATAGTTGTAACCCACTTCGTCATGGTAATAGCGGACAGTTGCGCCATGTTCACGCAGCGACCGGGCGCGTGCGGCCAGCGCGGCGTTGTTGGTCACCAGCGCGCCGCCTTCTCCGGCCGCCCCCAAGTTTTTACCCGGGTAAAAACTGAAGCAGGACATTTCCCCGAACGTGCCCACCACCCGCCCGTGATAACGCGCTCCGTGAGCCTGGGCGGCGTCTTCCACCAGCGGCAGTCCGTGCCGTTGACAAAATTCGCGTATCGGGGCCACGTCAAAGGGATGGCCGTAGAGATGCACCGGCATCACCGCCTTGGTGCGTGGCGTGAGAACGCGCTCCAAGCCGCGCGGATCGAGATTGAAGGTGGCGTCGTCCACATCCACATAGACCGGTTTCGCGCCAACATAGGAAATGGCCCAACTGGTGGCCACAAAGGTCAGGGGCGTGGTGATGACTTCGTCCCCGGGCCCGAGATCAAGCAACCGCAGCGCGACGTGCAGGGCGGAGGTGCCGCTGTTGAACGCCACGCAATGCGCCGCGTCGCAAAAGGCCGCAAAATCCTTCTCGAATTGGACCACATCCGGTCCCAGGCAGAAGGAGCAATGGTCGAGCGTGCGTGCCCAAGCGGCTTCGAGTTCCTGGCGAAGCGGGCGCATCTGCGCGCGGAGATCAAGATACGGAATTGGCTCATGCATATTGTTTTCGTGGCCCAGTGTGGGGCGGGAGGACCGTAGCGAAGCCGGGCAAACTAGACAACTGATTGTTGACAGCGGGAGACTCGCGCCTGCGGGGTTATTTACCGATTTGCCATCCTCCAAAATCCTCTCAGTTGACCCTTTCAATCGGACGGTGTATCTTCTCCCTCGAATTCCAAGCAAGCGGTGTCGCTTGCGTTAATTATTTGATTTTATGGCAAGAGAATTGACTGCAAAACGCAAAAGCAAAATTACGTTTGCCCTGCACGCTCCGGAAGCCCAGGAAGTCCGGCTGGCGGGGAACTTTACCGAATGGGAACAGGCCGCCATGACCCTCCGCAAACAGAAAAACGGCACCTGGCGGAAAACCGTGCAACTGCCGCCCGGCACTTACGAATACCGTTTCATGGTGGATGGCCAGTGGCAGGATGATCCCGCCTGCGTAATTCGCCAGCCGAACGCTTTCGGCGGTCAAAATTGCGTGTGCATCGTTCCCGGCGGCTGATCCGCGGGCGGCATCTCATTCCCCGACCAGCCGGGGTGGCGTTGGCGAAGGCGGCTGCGGGCAGTTTTGGCCCGCAGTGCGCAGGGCTTGTTCGCGTTCCAGCAAGGTCGGATGCGAATAGTAGAACGCGCTGTACCACGGGTGTGGGGTCAAGTTGGCCAGATTTTTCTCGTTGAGTTTGCGCAGCGCGCTGATCAGCGACTGTGTTTCCCCCAAGGTTCGCGCGGCGAAGGCGTCGGCTTGGTATTCATAAGTTCGCGACCAACGATGACGCAGCGGCGCCAGCCAAAAGGTGATCACTCCGGCCAGCAGTCCAAACAATAACAAGGCCGGCGTTACCTGGCCGGGCTCAAAACCGAACGCCCGATAAAACCACTCCTGCCCCGCCAGCCAGCCCAGCACAAAAAAACCGGCGAGCGACGCAGCGACGGCCCCGGCCAGTAACTTGACGATGTGCCGCAACTTGTAATGGCCGATTTCATGGGCGAGCACCGCCTCCAGTTCCGCCACTGTCAACTGCTGGATGAGCGTATCAAACAGCACGATTTTGCGGAACCGACCCAACCCGGTGAAGAAGGCATTGGAGTGCCGCGATCGTTTGCTGCCGTCCATGACCTGCAGGCCGGCCGCCCGGAAGCGGGTACGCTCCGCCAACGCAAGCAGGCGATCGCGCAAAGTCCCTTCGGGTAGTGGGGTAAACTTGTTGAAGCGCGGCAGGATCAGGACGGGTGCGAGCACGAGCATCAGAAGTTGAAAGGCAACGAACACGCCCCAGGCCCAAATCCACCACTGCGCTCCCGCCCATTCAACCAGTTTCAAAACCAACACCAGCAATGGATACCCGAGCAACAACGCCAGCAACAGCCCCTTGGCCCGGTCCAGCCACCAAGTGCGCTGGGTCATGGTGTTGAAACCAAAACGCTGTTCCAAACGGAATTGTTCCAGCCAATGCACTGGCCAGCCGGGCAAAGCCAGCGCCACGCCCACCACGAATAGAAATGCGCCCATCGCCCCGGCGGAGGTGCCCCAATGCGCCTGAAACCAGTTGTATCCCCAAGGCAAAACTCCGCTGAACAACACCAGCAGCAGCACGAGCACATCCCAGCCATCGGAGAACAGGCTGAACCGGTTGCGGGCCAGGGTGTATTGCACCGATCGTCCATAAGTTGTTTCGTCCACCGCAGCTTGGAAAGCGCCCGGCACCGCATGCGCGTGCGCCAGCACGTGCCGGCGATTGGCCAGTCCCAATGCCAATTCCGTCAACCAACGGGCCGCAATCAGACCTGCCACCAACCACGGGATGAATTTTTCAGGATTCATGAGTGCATTGTTTCATTGTGTAGCCGCCGACGTAAATCACTGAAAAGAGCATAAGTCGGATCGCTGGCTGTTTGCCCATGCAGCGACGCTCTCCCGTGGCCCACCAAGCGGTACGGCGTCAATAACATCAGTGGCTCCAGTGATTTCAGCAGTTCCGTCGGAGCCGACGGAACGTGTGAGCAAAATCATCGCAACGATGGAAGAGAAAAAGTCTGATTTCACCAATTCAAGTTGGACCAGAAAAGGATAATCCCGACTGTTTAGACGGGAAAATCAAAAACAAGTCGGTTGATCAGTTTTCACAAGATTGTTTTTGGTTTATGCGGTCCCACGTTCTCCACACTTAACCAACTTGAAATCTCAGCGTCCAGCCTTCCGTTCGCCCTTGGGGAAACTCAGGCAGTCGTTACGGTCCGGCCCTGGGGTGACTCTAAAATTATTTTTATCCGGCAGTGCCCGATGAACGCACTGGAAAACCTAACTGTTGGTTGCTAGTGATTGACGTTTGAGGTGGGGGTGGGGTAGGGTGCGGCTGTTTTTTATTGGCGG
>MWDV01000457.1 GCA_002070715.1 Verrucomicrobia bacterium ADurb.Bin118 | reverse complement strand
GGCGGGATCACTCCCAGCGTGAGGCTGGACAATCCCGCCTCGGCAATCGCCAACCAGTCAGCCGCGTCAAAGGTTGTGCCGGAAAAGGCCAGCGCAAGGTTGTCGCACCAGCTCTGCAGTTGTTCCCACGCGGTATGGTGCATGGAACGGTAGAGGGGCGGGAGCGCCATTCCCATCGCGGTCTCCTGCCAATTCTCCAAAGTTTCCGGCATCTGCAACGCCGTCCACAGCGCGCGCAACGCCGTTGCCAAGGCGGGACCATCCGGCGGGCGACTGAGGGCTTCTTGGAAATCCCGGAAGGCCGCCACCGGTCCCGCCAGTTTTTGGATCATTTCGTTCGCCAACTCCGTCTTGCTCTGATACGTCGCCAGCTCCTGCCATTCATTTTCGCGCACACCCCGGGCGAGGGTGACGTTTTCAAGATAATCCACGAACGAGGCGCTCTTCACGACCAACCCCGTTTTCAGCGCGGCGATCCAATCGTCATGCCGTCCGCCCAACGCCACGAGTCGCAAGGCGCGGCGGGTCAGTTCGGCGACGGGATGGTGGGCCATCAGCTCGCGATGGTCGGTAAAAAACGGAATGTTGTGCCGGCGAAAAGTCCGGTGCAGCACCGCCGCGTAATCCTCCATGCGCCGCACGATCACACTGACCTCGCGGTAGCGGCCGTGGCGGGAGCGGACGTGGTCGTTGATCAACCGGGCCGCCAGCAAGGCTTCCGCCTCGGGATCGGCACATTCAACCAAGTTCAGATCGGCCCGCGAACCGTCCGGAATTTCTGGCGGGTCCGGCCAGCTTGACGCGAGATGCGCCAGCGTGGGCGACCGCTGAAACCGGGGGACTATCTGGGAGTTTTCCGGCAGACGGATGATGGTGGGCGTCAACCCCAATTCTTGCAGACGTTCCTGGCAGCGTTGAACGGTCGTGGCGTTCAACCGCCAGAGCGAATCCGCCGCCGGGGCCGCCGTCAGGGCCTCCGAGTTCAGACAAAAGGCCAGCGTGGCGCGCCCGGCATCGGGCAACAACTCGGCCAGCAAATGGATTTCTGGCAGAGTCATCTCCGCGAACCCATCCAACCACACCCCGGTAAAGCGCGGCCGATCCCGACCCTCCCGCCGCGCCTGGGCTAGTTGTTCGGTGGCCAGCCACAGCATCTCATCGGGATCATGCAGCGCCTGATCGCGCAACCAGGTGCGGTAGGCGCCCAGCAGCAGCGTGAGATCGGCCATCTTGCCTTGCAATAGAAAGGGTGCGTCTTCCGGCAAGCGTAGATTTCGGAGTCGTTGTCCCCGGGCGTCCGCGCGCTGCAACTCGCGCAATACCTGGCTCAATTGCACCGCAAAACCCGCCGCGCGCGCCGCCTGCCTGAAGCCTTGGAGTTGATTTTCGTGTCGCACCAGCAGGGCGCGCAAGGCCATCACGCGCCCCTCCTCGGACAAAAGCCGCCCAACGGGCTGGCCAAGCGCTTCGAGCAGTCGTCGGGCCAGGCGGTCAAACGAAAGAATCTCCAGCCGCGTGAACCCGGGAACACCCAAGGACAACAACTGGCGCTCCAGCAAAAAGGTGGATTGACGGGGCGCGATGAAAAGCAGCGGCGGCCCGTCGGGCGCACCCCGCAACAACCCGGCGATCTCCATGAGGCAGCGGTGGGTCTTGCCGCTGCCGGCGGGGCCGAGGAGGAAGATGGGTATCACGACGGAGGCTCTGTCATTACCGACCCGGCTGATGGGAACCCACTCCAACCACGCGCCGCTCCCCAGACGTTCGCGCCCCTTTTCTGTTGCGCGATGCCCACCAGCTCAGGTTTACGAATTCGGTTGGCATTGGCAGCGGCCTCTTTCCGAGTCTTTCGCCCAGTAAGCATTCGCCGGGGTGACGGGGCAAGGAAATCTTGGTCGAGCAGATCAAACTGCTGAAAAAGCGGGCTATTGTTCCGGCCGCGCCGCTCCTTGGACACGCCCCAAATTACGCGCCCGCCGCCCGCCCGGATGCAACTGCGGCCCCACTAAGAAGTTACGCTTCATAAAAAATTTAGAAAAAATGCTGGACAAACCCTGACCGGAGAGTTAAGCAATCATACTGTGATTCATAAGCTGTTTGGGGGAACAGTAGGAACAAACAGAGAAAGGTTATGTGATGAAGCGCAAAGCACCGCGGGCGGTTAAGAAAATAAATCCGTTGACGAAAGGGCGACGGAAGCGCACGGGACGAACCGCCACCCCGGTCCGCCGGGTTCCCGATTCCGGCTGGCTCGACACGATGAGCCGCAAAACTCTCCGGTCTTCCTTGGAGCCGACCGTATCCCGCCCGACCGAGGACCTGGTGGAATCCCGGCGCGGTCCCGGGGAAGCGGCCTCCGCCATCACGCTTTACATGCGCGAAGTGGGGGAGGTGGCGCTGCTCACGCCGCAGGAGGAAGTTAAGCTGGCCGCCCGCATCAAACGCGGCGACAAGGCCGCCCGGGAACACATGATCCGGGCCAACCTGCGTCTGGTGGTCAAGATTGCGCGCGAATACGAGGGGCTGGGGTTGCCACTGCTGGACTTGATCAACGAAGGCAACATCGGGTTGATGAAGGCGGTCGAACGTTTTGATCCGGCCAAGGGCGGCAAGTTGTCCACTTACAGTTCGTGGTGGATCAAACAATCCATCCGGCGGGCGCTGGCCAACCAGGGAAAAACCATCCGGCTGCCGGTTCATGTGGCGGACAAAATCTATCATTTGCGGCTGGCGGAACTGCGGTTGCAGGAAGCGCTGGGACGCGAACCCACCGAGGATGAACTCGCGCAGGAATTGAAAACCACCCCCCGACGGGTGGCGGCGCTGCGCACCGCAGCCATCCGGCCGGCGTCGCTGGACGCGCCGCTGGGCGATGAGGACAGCAGCCGGCTGGGCGACGTGGTGGCGGATGAGGCGGCGGCGAATCCCGCAGAAGCCCTCGAACATCGCACCACGGCCGCCAAGGTGTTGGAGCTGGTCGAGAGGCTGCCGGACCGGGAAGCCAGCATTCTCCGGTTTCGTTTTGGTTTGCATGGCGGTTCGGAGAAGACCCTCGAAGAGGTCGGCGTGAAGTTCGGTGTCACCCGGGAACGCATCCGGCAATTGCAAAATCTGGCCTTGGGCAAGCTGCGTCAGATGTTGGAGGAGGATTTGGAAGCGATGGGCGTAGCCGCCTGAGCGGCTCGCGTTTCGCGGGATATGCGTGCGCGGCGTTTTCTCCCACGGGCGACTCTGCCCCTTTCTGAGCCGCCCGAGCTCCTCCGCCGCGCACGCTCTCCCGCCAACCACCTAAAAGCCGGACCGCCCGCCGGCACACCACGCCTCACACTCCCGCACCGACATTTCCTAAGTCCGGCGCCGGATCGGGATTGAGCGCCGTATTGTTCGTTGGATTCTGATTCACCGGCGTCGGATTTGCACGCTTCAATCGGAGGGATGAACATCGTTTTGAACGATGAAGTCTGCCGGAATGGGAATTGCACGCGCTGACACCGGTTTCTACCCTGCTTGCCAATGCAATTTGACCGCTACGAAATCGCCAGCGAGCGCAAACGGCTTTGGGGGCAGCTTCAGTTGCGCGGGACCGAGGCGGGTTCGTCCGCTTGGGGATTTTTTCTGTTCGGTGTGCCCTTCATTGCCGTGGGTCTGTGGGTGATCTGGATTGGTCTCAACCAAACCTCCTCCGCGCCATCTCAAACCCCGGCCTCCCATTGGATCCTGGTGGTCTTCGGCACGGTTTTCGCTTTGAGCGGCGGAATGCTCTGGGGACTGGGATGGGGCCAGATCAAAGCCAATCGCCGGCGCCGCGAATTGGCGCTGCGGGATCCGGCTCGGGCGGATTATCCGTGGGAGGAAAAGGGATTCACGCCGCCCCGCTGGTCGCGGCTCACCCGGAGCGTGGGTGGGTTGATCCTCATGGCGCTGTTTCTTTCCCTGTTCAATTGGTGGGCGTTCTTTGACGACGGGCCCTGGCCGGTAAAAATTATAACCGGCATCTTCGACCTGATTCTGGTTTTCGGGGTCGGACAGATGGGCATCTTAATCAGCCGCATCCTGAAATTCGGGCCGTCGCGGATTGAGTTTGCCCGGTTCCCTTATCGTCCGGGCGAACCGGTGTCGCTGTATTGGCGGGTGCCGCGAGGCGTGACGCGCGCGACCGCGGGCACGTTCACGCTGCGCTGCGTGACGGAATGGTATGAGACCCACGGTACCGGCAAACAGCAGCGCCGCATCCCGGTGCGGGAACACCTCTGGAGTGTCACCGGTCACCTGGAGCAACCGCGCGAAATCCTGCCAGGAAAAGTGGAGACATTGCACTTCGACATCCCGGCGGATGCGGCGGGGACCTCCTTCCACCATCCCAAGGCCAAAGCGGTTTTTTGGGAACTGGTCATCCACCTGGACCTGGCCGGATTGGATTTCCGCGAAACCTATCTCGTGCCAGTGTATCGGCCCCCCGGCGGCGGCGGCCTCGAACCGGCACCCATCCAGTTGAACTCTTGAAATCTGGGCCGACGGGCAAGCGGTTGCGGACGACAGGCGCGGGCGCACCAATCGGATCATCCGGGGTTGTGGACATCGAAGTTCAAGTGAACTTTAATCACTTGCCCGGTGCGGCGGCTGGTGCCGCCGGGGAAACGCATCCTTTGAGAAAGGTGTTAACGTGACCTGGATCGAAATACTTGGATTGAGCCTGGCGCTGGCGGTGATGCTGGTTGGCTTGGTCGGGAGCGTGGTGCCCGGCCTACCGGGCTCACCGTTGGTGGTGCTGGCGGCGATCCTGCACCGGCTTTATTTTGGCGAGAAAAGCGTCAGCAACCTCGTGCTGATCGTGCTGGTGTTGCTGATGCTGGCGTCGTTGGGTTTGGATTTTCTGGCCACTGTGGTGGGCGCTCGGAAACTCGGCGCGACTTGGCGCGGGGCGGTGGGCGCGGTGGTCGGCGGGATGATTGGCCTGTTTTTTGGTCTGCCGGGAATCATTCTGGGACCGTTCCTCGGGGCGGTGTTGCTGGAGTTGCTGGGTCGCAAAGAATTCAAAAAAGCCCTCCAAGCCGGCACAGGCGCGGTGCTGGGATTGTTGCTGGGCGCGGTGGGGAAGTTCGCCCTCTGCGTGATGATGATCCTGTTGTTCGCCGTGAACGTGGTGCTGCGATCCACCGGATAGACCCGGCCATTCGCCGGCTCCGCCAGAGGCGCGATTCAAAATTCAGGCGGGTTTCGGGAGGTCGGTGAAACAGCGCGGATGCCCGTCGCGACGCAATAGAAAATAACGGGGCGGTTCGTAATGGTTCTCGGCCGTAAACGGTTCGCAGAACTTGTCGCCACACAGATCGCGCCGCACGAAGTAAGCGTTGATGCCCCCCAGATCGCACCCGACCAACGCGTAGCCGAGTTCGCGTCCCAACCGTTCATACGCCTTGAGGCTCGCGCCCATGTAGGCGGTGCAGTTATGCACCAGGTCCGGGCGGTATTCGACCGTCCAATCCACGTCCGCCGGCCAGGAGGCGTTGTATTCGATGACCGCCACCCGCGGGCGATATGCCTGGAGTGCCCGCCAGACGAACCAGGTGTTGCGGTCAATATCCAGCGATAACAAATCGAACTCGCCGGGTACCTGCAGACGCGCCAACAGGTCGCCGATGTTTTCCGCCGTGATGAAGGCCTGGTGCAGTTGCAGCGCGCCGCTGCCCAGCGGTTGCCAAAAATGTTCACGGATGGCCGCAACGGATTTTTCATCGCCCTCCAGCCACCAGCCTTGCCAGCCTTGCGCCAGCCAAAAGGTCGTCAGGTTTTCCAAACCATCGCCCACGCCGATTTCCACGAACCGCCGGTCGGTCACCCCGATGCGCCGGAAAATCTCGGCCACCGCGCCGTCTTCGCCGTTTTGCGAAAACACCTGCTGCTCGAAACGGTGCAGCCGCTTGGGATCGCGGTAGCGGGGTTGCTCGAGCATATGTTGCAGAAAAAGCTGCTGCAACAACGCCGTCTGGCGGTCAAGGTTGGCCGGCGCGGCGAACGTTTTGCGCACGCTTTGCCGCGCAAATCCCGAGGGCACGAGCCGGTGAAAAATTCGTTGAAGCAGGCTCATAAAGGAAGGGGGGTCGCCGCGGGGTTCGCGCGTTCCAGTTCGGAGCGGTTTTCCAGTTCGGCTTGCACAAGGTCAGCAACCATCGCGTCAAAGCTCCACTGCCGTTTCCAACCGAGTTCGGTTTCCGCCTTGTGCGGATTGCCGCACAGGCCGAGCGTCACTTGCTGCTGCGCGTCGGTGCGCGGGGTGGTGCGCACGAACTCGCGCCAATCCAAGCCGGCGGCGCGAAACGCGGTGGCGACAAATTCTTCAACCCGCTTGGGGGTGCCGGAGGCGAAGACAAAATCATCCGGCTGGGCGGCTTGGAGCGAGAGCCACATGGCTTGGACGACGTCCCGGGCGTCGCTCCAATCGCGCTCGGCGCTGAGGTCGCCCAACTGAAGCTCCTTCGTCTCGCCGCGCTTGATGGCGGCCACGCCGAGGCTCAGGCGGCGGCTCAGGTAATTCGGCGGACGCAACGGCGATTCGTGGTTGTAGAGCATGCCCACGGTGACAAACTGCCCATACTTCTCGCGGTGCAGCCGCCCGAACTGGTCGGCCGCAAGCTTGGCGATGCCGTAGGGCGTCGCCGGTTGCTTCAACGTGGTTTCGCTCTGCGGCGTCTCGGCGGGCACACCGAAGACCTCGGCGGACGACGCCAGAAAGAGGCGCGCGTTCGGACACAGCTCGCGCGCGGCTTCAAGCAGGCGCAACGTGCCGAGGGTGATCGAAAGCACGCTTTCCTCCGGGACCAAGAAACTCTGGCGTGAATCGGTCAGGCCGGCGAGGTGATAAATTTCGTCGGGCCGGGCGGCCTTGAGGAAGCGGACGAGCGAGAACGGATCTTCCAGCGAGCCGGTCATCCAGCGGACGGCGTGGAACTCGTCGGCGGGATAGCGGCGGCGCAAGACCGGCTCTTCGCGGTCGAAGGGGAACTGGAGCAGGCCGTGGACTTCGTAGCCGCGCCGCAGCAACCCGCGGGCAAGATACGTCCCGTCCTGTCCGGCAATTCCGGTGATGGCGGCGCGTTTCATGATTCAGTAGTGTATCGTCGCACTCGGTTGTATCACCAATTTGAAATCGGCTGGGCTCCAGGATGCCCCAAAGCGCATCCCCTCGCCGCGCATTCACAGAATGCAATCCGGCGATACGTCATGCCGTTGCAGCATTTCATTCAATTACAGCGCGCCAGCTCAACAACCACCGTCGGAAGCAAAGGCTGGCGGCTCCTGCCGCGCACCAAATCTCCCCAACTGTCCAACTGCGCAGGGGAGCGTTCGTTCACCGCAGCATGGTTAGTCTTAATCAATGTCTTCCTGCTGTCATCAACTGAAATGAGACGCCGACGCCCAAAACAATCGCTGCCATCAAAGCGACACCCGCATACTGTAATCTAACGAGAAGCGGCGCTTGCTGATTCTGGAAAAGCCGGATCAACGCAACCGGGAGCGCCGCCACCCCTGAAAGGAACGCTATCATTCCAGCTACGAGACAAATCCAAACCATACCTTCTATATTCGTAACGGCGAGCAAACCGAAGCCGACCATGCCAAGCAACCACGAGCCAACATGGATGGCAATTGGCCAGGATCTAATTGCGTCAGGGATTCTCACGTGATCGAACAACCCTCACCTTCGGAAACACAACCCGGCAGGCTGGGGCGCTCGGCCACCCAAAACCCATCCTCGCCCGGAAAGACAATCACTTGTCGCATACGAGAACCCTATCCGCCGCGCTGGGTTGGTCAAGCCCGCTCCGCCGCCAAACAGCCGGATGAGCGCAAAGCGGCACTCACACCGTCGTCCCGAAGGGACGAAATCGGAATAGCCGTGGGCGCAAGTCCACGGAACGCCGGGCACCCACATTCGACCTCGCAGGGGTCAAACCGTTCCAACCTTCACCGCCGTGGGTTACGCCCACGGCTATTCACCTTCCAGCCCTCCGGGCTGCGAGGTACCAGCCAACACGCTAGCTCACCACATGCACCTCCGGCATCGGCGAGACGAACTTGCCGCCGCGCTTGAGGAAGTCGGCTTCGCGCTTCTTGAATTCGGTCATGAAGTGCCACGGCAGTGCCACATAGTAATCGGGCTTCTGCTTCCGTGAGTCCGCCTCGGAGATGATCGGGATGTTCGTCCCGATGGTGTAGCTGCCCCATTTGACCGGGTTCCGATCCGCCACGGCGGGCATCAGATCGGGGGTCACGCCGGCGTATTGCAGGATAGTGTTGCCCTTGGTGGAAGCGCCGTAGCCGTGGACGAGTTTCTTCTGCTTTTTTGCCTTGAGCAGGAAGGCGCGCAGGTCCTTGCGGATCTGCGCGATGTTCTTGCGGAAGACGGCGTAAGGTGCGTCAGTGTCGAGGGCAAGCTCGAACTCCTGGAGGCGCAGGCTTTGCACGCGCTCGCGGGCCTCGGCGCCGGGGGCGATCTTGGCCTTGTGACCGACGGCGATGCGGAAGCTGCCGCCGTTGATGTCGTTGAGCGTCACGTCCACGACTTCGAGGTCGTGCTCGGCGAAGAGGCGTTCCATCGGCGCGAGCGAGTAGTATTCGAGGTGCTCGTGGCAGATGGTGTCGAAACTGTTCATCCTGAGCATGAGCGGCAGGTAGCTCAACTCGAGAATCCAGACGCCGCGCTCGTGCAGACAGGTCTTGATGTCGCCCACGAACTTGTGCGGATTCTCAAGGTCGTAAAACATCGCGATGGACGTGATGACCTTGGCCTTCTCATCGGGATACACCGAGCGCAGGGCGTCGGCGGAGAAGAAGTCGTTGACCACGGGCACGCCGCTCCGGCGGGCGTGTTCGACAATATTGGTGGCGGGGTCAATCCCGAGCAGACGCAGGCCGGGCGTGCGATAGGATTTCAGCAGCGTGCCATCGTTGCAGCCGATATCCACGACCAAGTCCCCCGCCTGCAGTTTGACGGCTTCCCCGGCAAATTCCGTGATGCCGGCGAGATGATCGCGCATGCTTTGGTTGATGCCGGAGCGGTAGAAATAGGAGCGATAGAGAATGTGCGGCGGCACACTATGCCGCAATTGCACCAGGCCGCAGGCATCCTGATCCTGCCCCGGATCGCAACGGACGAGGTCCAAGGGAATGCGACGTTGGACGGGAGGTTGGCCATCCGGCCCGCAAAATGAACCGGCGATGTATTGGTCGCCCAACGACACCACCGACGTCAACGCCCGCGATCCGCAGATGCGACAGGTATTGCGCGTGACCAGGATGGGTGAGAAAGACAGGTTTGCCATACGCCCCGCAGGCTAGGCGGAGCCGGGAATTGAAACAAACCGAAAATCCGCGGGTGCGGGCCGCTGGAAAGACGCAACGCCAATGTCAACGACGTTCGCGGGCCAGCAGCAGGCGCTTCCATTTGAGTCCGCCGGAAAAACCGCCCAACCCGCCATCGGACGCCAGCACCCGGTGACACGGCACCAGAACCGGCACGGGATTGGCCCCGCACGCGCCGCCCACCGCCCGGGCTGCGCCCGGTTTGCCAATGCGCCGGGCCAGTTCACCGTAACTGCTCGTTTCTCCGGAGCGGAGCTTCCGCAATTGATTCCATACCTGGCGCTGAAACGCGGTCCCGCCGGAAAGATCCAAGGGCGGCAGTGCTTCGGGATTCCGCCCGGCCAGGACTGCCCGCAAGGCGGTCTGGGTGATTTGATGCCAGCGCCGAATGGTGACGGGCACCGCTTTTACATTCTCCGGCCGCCGGGACGGGGGAAACTCGAGGGCGGCTAGACCGCGTGGGGAATAGTGGGCGATAAATGTTCCATCGGCGGTGTCAAGCGGCAGGGTCAGGAGCGATTGAGGTTTGGTTTTCATAAAGCGGAAGCCGCGTTCGGGATCATAACCGCATCCCTCCCGTCACTTAATGATGCCGCAAACACGAGATGATGCCCAACAGCACCAGAAACAAGATGATAACCAGGGCGATGAACCGGTTGCGAGCTACGCGTTTCTCGTATCGCAATGGGCGTAATCCCTGAATCCCGCCCGCCGCCAGGTAGCTGACCAGCTTGGGATTCGTGGTGGACGGCCCGCGAAAATGATTCCGAAGGCGACGGATCAAGGCGGGGAGATCGTATTTGCGCACGCCCAACTCGTTGTAATGCGCCGGGGTTTCGTCCGCCTCAGTGCGCGGTTTGAGCCGCTGACGATCCACCGGCTCGAAGATCGGCTCCGCCGGGCCCGGCGCGGATTTCCCCGGGGTCGCCGCAGCGGAATCCAGAGACGGACTGTAGGTTATCACCGGCGATTGAGGACGCACCGTTGAACGCAACCGGGAGGTGCCGTCACCGGTTTGCAGTTGGGTGTCCAGCTTGCGAATTTCCGCTTCCAAGGCTGAAATTTCCGCGTTCAACGCGCGGCTGCGTTCGGTCAGCGGATCTGGTTTTTTCCTCAACCACCCCATGATGTCAGACACAATTCCCCGGGCAGGCTGGCGGCTAATGCGACCGCAAGGCGAAAATCACGGCCAGCAAGGCCAGCAAGGCGACCGCCGCCAGTGGCCAGGTCAGCGCCAACCCCAGTTTGCACAACTCCCCGAAGCTGCGGCCCTCGAAAAGAGACCCCGCCGCGGACGGCGCCGGCACGGCGGCCGGAGACGCCCCGGCGCCGGTGAGCACCGGGAACTTGATCCGCGCGGAATTCCATTCCATGCGGGCGTTCTCGATGGTGGTCAGCGCGCGGGTCAATTCCACGTTGAAATTCTCCTGGGTCCAGCCCTCCTCCTGAATGGCTTGCAGTTTGATCAGCGCCTCGCGGAATTCGGTGATGGATTTGGCCATCTGTTCTGCCTCCTGACGGGTCGCAAATTCCGCCTCCTCCAGCAGTCCCAAACCGCGCGTCAGATGCTGGATCATTTCCTGCCGGCCGGTTTGAAATTCAATCTGACGACGGCGGGTTTCTTCGAGCGAGGTGCGTTCCCGTTCCAACGCCTCCTGGGCGCGCTTGAGTTCCGCGAGTTTCTGTTGCGCTTCCGCCACCCGGGAATCCACTTCCTCCCGCGTGGGGGCGCGTTGCAGCGGCGCCGCGGATAAGGACGAGGCGGCATACGGCGACGGGGGGGCCGTCAGGTCGTGATCCACAAACTCCGATGCATCGTATTCCGCAGGCATGCGGCGACTCTAGTGCCGCCGGAAAAAAGAGTAAAGCGATGTGTTGCGTTTCCCGGAAAAAACCGTGATTTTTTCGCGAAGCCGGCAGAGTTTTCCCGCCGCCGGATTTACACCCCTTCACCAAAGAGGTTGGCCAGGCGCGCCGCCAGTTTGCGCCGGGCAACGGCGTAGGAGAAGTATTGCAGCCCCAGCGCATAATTCGTGCTGGCCCATTCCGCTCGCAACGCCGGATTGTGCAGGAGTTCCCGCACCTGTTCCACGACTTCCCGGGTCACCAACTGGGTCATGGCCACGGTCTTGAAGCCCAGCGGGTCAATGTCGCGGGCATAGACGGCGTAGGTATTCACCACCACGGGCTTGCCAAAATAAAGCGCCTCGAGAAACGCGTTGCCGAACCCCTCGTAATAACTGGGGTAGGTGACCAAGTCGGCGTGCAGATAGACATCGAACAAGGTGTAAATCTTCCGGCCATCGGCCGTGGTGCCGCGTTTCTCACCCACCCGGTCGGCGATAAACCGCACGTCTATCCCCGCCTCGGCAATGCGATCCTTGAGCATGGTCAGGTAGGCGTTGCCCTCGTCGCCGTCGGGATGGGAAATCACCATCTTGGCGCGCGGATCCTTGAGGCGGCGGACCAATTCGATGGCGTGTTCGATGCCCTTGCGCAGCACCACCCGCGTCGGTTGCAAGATCAACCAGTCATCCTCCCGCAATCCGATCTCGCGGCGGAAATCCCGGTTGTAATCGTCCAAGACCGGCGGCGGCGTTTCAAAGTCGAGCACGTTCGGAATGATCGCCGAGGGCAGGCTGCACCGGCGCGCCAGTTCCTTTTGCGCCATGGAATTGATGACCACATGCTCCACGCGCGGGAGCGCCCCCGGGAACGCCGCCCGCAAATAATCATTCACCGCGGTGACCACGAACCGTTCGCGTTCCCACGCGAAATCGTGATGATGCGCGATGGTCGGCAGGCCGGTTTCGGCGATCACTTCCGTCATCGCCAGGCCGAGCGGGACATGCATGGGGATGGCCAGGATGTTTTCCGGCACGAGCACCTGCAATTGGAAGCGGTCAATAAACCGGTACAACTCATCCTTGAGCCGCTCTTTGATGGATTGAATCTGATTGGTGAGCTCGCGGGAACGGGTGGTGACATCGAACAGGCGGCTTTGCACCGCCGCCACCTCGGGATGGTTGAAATGCGCCAACGGCACCGGATGCGAAGCGGCGGCGGGCGCATCCAGCAGCCCGGCCATCCAGAAGCAGGAATGGTCGAGCCCCTCCAGAATATGCGCCCATTTGCGCGTCTCCAGAGTGACGCCGTCGGTGCCGTGAAAACGGGTGGAGATGAAGCCGATTCGTTTGGGAGTGCCGGTGGTGAGGATACAAGTCGTCATGGAAAAAGCGAAAAGCGGGTTGAATTACCGGGAGGGAAGGCGAGGGATTACCGCGATCGCCAGCCACGGGCGGACCGGCGCGTCGCCGGTGCCGGCGTGAGTTCGTTGTGGCCGCAGTGTTTCACGACGCCTAGAAATGCCAGAATTTCGGGATCCACACAACTGCCAATATCCAAAACAGGATGTTCAGCGGCAGGCCGACCCGGGTGAAATCCGCAAACCGGTAGCCGCCCGCGCCGTACACCATCGTGTTGGTTTGATACCCCACCGGCGTCGCGAAGCTGGTCGAAGCGGCAAACATCACGGCCATCAACAACGGTTTGGGTGATATGCCCATGCTCGTGCCGGCGGAAATGGCGATGGGCGCCAGCAACACGGCGGCGGCGTTGTTGCTCATGACTTCCGTGAGCAGGGCCGTCATCAGGTAGATCACCGCCAGCACCGCCAGGGGACCAAAATGACCGACCAATCCCAGCGCGGTTTGCGCCAGCCCGGCGGCCGTGCCGGAGCGTTCCATGGCCATGCCCAGCGGCAAGACCCCCGCCAACAAAAAAATCACCCGCCAGTCAATGGCTTGAAAGGCCTGATCCATCGTGAGACAGCGGGTCAACACCATGGCCAGCGCCCCCAAAATGGCACTGACCAGAATGGGGACCACCCCCAAGGCCGCCGCCAGCACCACCAGCGTAATGATGCCCAACGCCAGCAGCGCCCGGCCACTGCGCAGCGAGGGCGCCTCCACCTCCGCCAGCACCACCAGATCATCGCTGGCCCGCAACCGGGGCAGATCCTGCCGGCGCAACAGCAACAACAACGCATCTCCAAACCGCAACCGCACCCGGGCCAGTTTGCCGCGCAACAGACGTCCCTGGCGTTGCAAGGCCAGCACAATCGCCTCATAACGCCATCGAAAATAAGCTTCCGCCAGTGTGCGGCCCGCCAATGTGGAGCGCGGTGCCACCAGGGCTTCCGTGAGCGCCATCTCGTCGCCCGACAACGTGGCGTCCTTCAACTGGAATTCCGGTTCAATCGTGAGTCCGGTGCGGGCGCGCAGGTCCATCAGGTTTTGGACGTTGGCTTGCACCAGCAAAATATCGCCCGCCTGCAACCGGGTGTCGTGCGGCGACCAGATGCGGCGGTCCTGCCGCAGAATTTCCAGCACATTGGCGTCGTGCCGTTCGCCCAGCCGGCTTTCCACAACCGTCTTGCCGATGAGCGGCGAATCGGGCAGCACGCGCACTTCCGTGATGTATTCCCGCAACCGATATGTCTCGGCCAGGTCTGTGCCGCGCCGGGCCGGCAGCAGCCAGGGCCCCACCACCAGGAGATAAACCAATCCTACGCCCAACAGAATCACGCCCAGTTGGCTGAACTCAAACATGCCAAAGGCGCCGTAGCCGGCCTTCTCGGAAATGGCGCTCACCAGCAGATTGGTGGAGGTGCCAATCAAGGTGCAAACCCCGCCGAACTGGGAGGCAAAAGACAGCGGAATCAACACGCGCGAGGGCGGCAGCTTGCGACGGTGGCAGGCGGTCAACACGAGCGGCAGAAACACGGCGACGGCGGCGGTGTTGTTGACAAAGGCCGAAGCCACCCCAACCACCACCATCATCACCACCAACAGCGCCGTTTGGTTGCGTCCCAACCGGACCAATGCCCGGCCCAATCCCGCCAGCGCGCCGGTGCGCGCCAGACCCGCGCTCAACACAAACATGGCGGCCACCGTCACCACCGCGCTGTTGCCAAAGCCGGACAACGCCTCGCCCGGTGTGATCCAACGCTCCGGATTGACCCAACCCGTGGCGGGCCCCGCCACCGCCACCAACAGCAACGCCGCCAACACCAGCAGGGAAACCAGCTCGGCGGGCAGCCGTTCGCTGATGAATAACACCAGCGCCGCCGCCAGCAGCAGGAGCACCAAGCCCATTTCCATGCCGCGAGTATGCCAGTCCCACGCCACAACTCAACCCGCGTCCCCGTCCAGCCCGCGCGTTTCCTGGCGGAGAACGCCTGCGCCACCCTGAGAAAAGGCTTTTCCCCGCCGGCGGTTGGCCCGATGCTGGTCCGCATGGGCACTGTGAAACCAACCTTCATTTTCCTGGTTCTGGCCATCGGCATTTTAGGAGAGGCTGCCGCCGCAACGAATCGGGGCACGGTGTTGATTTACACCCGGAACGGCCCGGGCTATGTCCACAGCAACATCGCGGCCAGCACCGCGGTGCTGCGGGAACTGGCCCGGGAGGGACAATTCACGGTGGAAGTCTCGGAGGATCCAGCCGGATTCATCGATGCCAACTTGAAACGTTTCCGCGTCCTCGTCTTTAACAACACGAACAATGAAGGGTTCACCGATGAAGAGCAGCGCGCCGCGTTTCAGCGTTATATCCGGGGCGGCGGCGGCTTTGTGGGCATTCACTCGGCCACCGGTTCGGAACGGCAATGGCCGTGGTTTCACGCGATGATCGGCGGTAAATTCCGGCGGCATCCCCCGCTGCAACCGTTCACCATCCGGGTGTTGGACCGGCAACATCCCTCCACGGCGTTCCTCGGCGAAACCTGGGAATGGGAGGATGAATGTTATTTCGTGGACCACATCAATCCCGCCATCCGGGTCTTGCTGGCGGCGGATTTGACGACGTTGAAAGATGCCCAACGCAATACCTACCCCGACCGGATCTTCGGCGATCTGTTCCCGCTGGCGTGGTATCAATACTTCGAGGGCGGACGCCAGTGGTACACCGCGCTGGGGCACAAGGCGGAGCATTACCGCGATCCGCGGTTCCGCCGGCATTTGCTCGCGGGGATCCTCTGGGCCATGGGCGAAGAGGCGGCAGCCACCGCGCTGGCTTCGCCCGGGAACAACTGACCCTCGTATGCGGAAAGCCGCAACCGCCATACAACCGTCGGCGGACAAAACCGATCCGGGACATTCGACCCGGCTTGGGGCGACAACCAAACCGTTGGCTGCGACAGCACGGCGCCCGGGTAATCCGGTCCGACCCGGCCGCTCTGGGAGTTGCGGCGCTCACCCATGACCATGGCGGCGTCACCCAAAGCTGGAGCGCGACTTGCCCCGATCCAATGGTCGCGGTGGCAGGACCGGTTGCGGCAGACCTCCCGCTCATTTTATCTGACCCTGCGCGTGCTGCCCGCCGCAGTGCGCTTTCCCATGGGTCTGGCCTACCTGCTCGCCCGCACCACCGACACCATCGCGGACACCGGCTTGGTCCCGGTGGAACAACGATTGGCCGCGCTACGAGATCTGCAACGGCGGATTCAAGCTGAGACAACCGCCCCCTTGGATTTCGGCGAACTCTGCCGCCACCAAGGTTCGCCCGCCGAGCAGCAGTTGCTGGAGCACGTTGAGGAGAGCTTGGCGTTGCTGGCAATGTTGTCCCCCGAAGATGCCCGGTTGGTAAAGGCCGTCTTGGCCACCATCACCAGCGGTCAGGAGTTGGATTTGCGCCGGTTCGCCCCGGCATCGGCGCAAAATATCATTGCTTTGCCAACGGACGCGGCGCTGGACGATTACACCTATCGGGTTGCGGGCTGCGTGGGCGAATTTTGGACCCAGATCTGCCGCGCCCACTTGTTTCCTAAGGCAAACCTGGACGACGCCCAGTTGCTCCAAGACGCCGTGCGCTTGGGCAAAGGGCTGCAACGGGTCAATATCCTGCGGGATTTACCGGCGGACTTGCGCCAAGGCCGCTGCTACCTGCCCGCCGAACGGCTGACGAAGACTGGTCTGCAACCGGATGATTTGTTGCTCCTGGAAAACGAACCCCAGTTGCGCCCGGTTTATCACGCGCTGCTGGATCAAGCGCGGGATTACCTGGCCGCCGGCTGGCGTTATACCAACGCCCTGCCCCGCAGCCAGGTGCGAGTGCGGCTCGCCTGTGCATGGCCCATCCTGATCGGAGTCAAAACCTTGGAACGTTTGCGGGCGGCCAATCCACTGGACGCCTCCTCCCGGGTGAAAGTCAGCCGGCGTGAAGTCCGCCGCATTCTGGTCAGCTCCCTGTGGCGTTATCCGTGGCCGGCGGCTTGGGCCAACTTGTTCTCCGGCGGTCTGGAGAAGACGAATGCTCAAACCGGGAATACCGGGAAACCATTTACTGGCCCCACTGCGGATTCTCCATGAACGCGTAACACAGCATGTGGCAGATGCTCATTTGCGCATCTTCCACGCGCCCGTAGTGGGTGTCGTTGATCACCAAAACCTGCTCGGCGATTTCCGCCATGCGCCCGCGTTGGGCCCCGACCAGCGCCGCAGTTTTCAACCCGTTCTGCCGCGCCCACGTCAGCGCCTTTACGCAGTTGGGGGAGTTGCCGCTGACGCTGATCCCGAGCGCCAGATCGCCGGGTTGGCCGTAGTTTTGCAACTGGCCCACGAAGACATCCTCATACGCGTAGTCGTTTCCCAATGCGGTCAACCAAGAGGCGTTGTCATTGAGCGAAAGCACGCGAAAGCGCCGGCCCACTTTGTCGGACGCGCCTTTGCCGAGGTCGGTGGCCAGGTGCGACGCATTGGCCGCGCTGCCGCCGTTGCCGAACACAAAAATCTGCCGGTCCTCCTGGAGCACCTGGCGGAGTTGCTCAATCAGCCGCGCCACTGCGTCCAAGGGAATGGAATTGTGCGCCGCGTTCTGCGCCGCCAGATAATTTGTTAGCCATTGTTTCATTGCCGTGGCCGCACCATCACACGGTCCGCCCCGGTTTGACAATGGGAAACTCAGGCGGGGAGCTTCGCCGCCAACTGACGCGCCCGTTCCACGGCGCCGGCGGGCACGGCATCCTCCCCCAATTTCGCCAAACAAACCGGCGGAGCCGGGAGAAAGGCTTCCATGATGTAGCGCGGCAGGGCGCGTGCGATCGCCGCCCGCAACGGTTCGCCAACCTGCGCCAACCCGCCGCCCAGCACGATGAGCGCGGGATGCAGCAATTGAACGACGTGCCCCAGCGCAAAGGCCAGGTCTTCGGCGGTCTCCGTCACTATGCTTTGCGCGTCGGGATCGCCCGCCGCCAGCGCCGCCGGGAGATGTCGCGCTTCGCCGCCGGTCGAGTTGCCGACGAGCCGGGCAAGCTGGCTATCGGGAGTGCGGGCGGTCAGGTCGCGAAGTTTTTTGTCCACCACCCAGCCGGAGCAGCGGGATTCCACCGTGGTCCCGGCCCGGTCGAGTCGCAAGTGACCGAACTCGATTTCGCCAGGCGGAAGCCCGTGGTAAATATTGCCGTCCACCACCAAGCCCCCGCCCACGCCACTGCCAAGATTGAAGTAAAAGGTGGGATTGAAACCGGCGGCCGCGCCGTGCGTCGCTTCACCGAGAGCGGCGAGGTTTGCGTCGTTATCCACAACAACCGGCGCACGGACAAGCGGTTGCAGCCAGCCGGTCAGATCAAAACCGGACCAACCGGCAATCTGATGGGAGCGCGCGATCCGGCCCGACCGCCAGTCCACCGGCCCGCCAAAACCAACTCCGACAGCCCGCACCGGGTAGCGCGCCAGCAGGGCGGGCAGCGCTTGTTCAATCTGCCGCCGGATCCCCGCCGCGCCCGCCGCCGGGTCAACCGTCAAACGGCATCGTTCGCGAAGGGTGATCGCGGTTTCCCCCGCGACGATTTGCAGCTTGGTCCCGCCAATTTCAATTCCGAGATACATCTCCCGGCCACCGGCAAATGTTCAGAAATAATCCGGGGCGTTGCCCGGCTTCCATTTGATATTGCAACCCATGCTGGGTTGCTGCTGGCGCGACACGGGATTGCCCGCCAGGACCGCATCCAAGGCCGCCCGCAAATCCTGGCCGGTGACCGGACGGCCGTTGCCGGGGCGGCTGTCGTCAAACTGGCCGCGATAAACCAGTTTGCGGGCCTGGTCGAACAGGAAGAAATCGGGCGTGCAAGCGGCGCGGTAGGCCCGGGCGACGGCTTGGGATTCGTCGTAGAGATACGGGAACGTATAGCCGGCGGCGCGGGCTTCGGCGCGCATCCGGGCGGGGCTGTCCTCCGGATAATTGGTCACGTCATTGGCGTTGATGGCCACGATGGCCACCCCGCGCGGCGCGTAATCGCGGGCCAGTTGCGCCAGCCCGGCGCGGATGTGTTGCACATAGGGACAATGATTGCAGATGAACATCACCAGCAGCGCGGGGGCCGCCTTAAAATCGTCGCGGGCAAAAAACTTACCGTCCGGATCCGGCAACCGGAAATCCGGCGCGGGCGTCTCCAGCGGCAGCATGGTGGAGGGGGTTAGTGCCATGCGGCCATCTTGGTTCACCCGCCGGCGTTTGTCGAGCCGGGGGGCCTGGAAAAAGCGCCAAACTTGTTTTGACCTGGCCCGGGGTTTTGGCAAACTGCCCGCCCTGCGTCGCCGCTTCCGGCAATGAACAACCTCAAACGGCGCGTGGAGCAACAAGCAAACGAATAACTGGATTATGGCAAACGGAATGAAACGGGGAAAACTCGGCATCTTGGTTGGGGGCGGCCCCGCGCCCGGCATCAACGGCGTCATCGCCGCAGCCACTATTGAAGGCGTGAATCAGGGCTTTGAAGTCATTGGCTTCCGGGACGGCTTCAAATGGCTCGCCCAAGGCGACACCCAGCATTACACAAAACTGACTATTGACGATGTGAAATACATCCACCTGCGGGGCGGTTCGATCCTCGGCACCGCGCGCACCAACCCGGCAAAGTCCGAAACCAGCATGCACAATGTCATTGACGTGATGCACAAGCTGGGCGTGACGGCGCTGGTCACCATCGGCGGCGACGACACGGCGTTCTCCGCCAGCCAGGTTTACCGCCGGGGCAAAGGAGTCATCCGTGTGGCGCATGTGCCCAAGACGATTGACAACGATCTCCCGCTGCCCGGGGCGACGCCGACCTTCGGGTTCGAGACCGCCCGGCACAACGGCGTGTTCATCCTCCGCAACTTGAGCGAAGACGCGCATACCACGTCGCGTTGGTACATCGTCATCAGCATGGGCCGCTCGGCGGGCCATCTGGCGCTGGGCATCGGCAAGGCCGCCGCCGCCGCCATCACGATCATCCCGGAGGAATTTCGCGGCCGTCCGGTCACGGCGGAGGAGGTTTGCGACATGATCATCGGCTCCATCATCAAGCGCAAAGCGGAAGGCACGCTCTACGGTGTGGCCGTGCTGGCGGAGGGATTGATCGAGGCCATGGGTGAAAAAGGGTTGGTCAGCGCCGTTCCGGGCGGGTCGCTGGACCGATACGGCAAAGTCGTCCGCGATGACTTCGGTCATTTGCGCCTTGGCGAAATCGAGTTCGGCCGGTTGATGAAAGACATCCTCACCGCGCGGCTGGAACAACTCGGCATCAAGATGACGTTCATTGACAAGGACCTCGGCTACGAGTTGCGATGCGCCGATCCCATCCCGTTCGATGGTGAATACACGCGCAACCTGGGCTACGGTGCGGTCAAATTCATCCTCTCGCCGGACGCCGCCGAATTTGGCGCCATCATCAGCTTCATTGACGGCAAAATGGTGCCGCTGCAATTCGAGAAAATGCTCAACCCGGAGACCGGACGGTTCACGGTGCGTCCAGTCAACGTGGACGGCGAGGCGTACGAATGCGCCTGTCACTACATGATCCGGCTGGAAAAATCCGACTTCGAAGATGTCGCCCAGCTCAACCGGCTGGCGGCGGTCGTCGCGATGACCCCCGAGCAGTTCAAGGCCCGGTTTGGTTATCTGGTCGGATTGAAATAATCGCGGCCCTACGCATCATTCATCGCCGCCGGCACACAAGGGTCGGCGGCGTTTTTTATTCACCAGCAGGCCGCCGAATTAATCCGGGCGACGGGAAGAGCGCTCGGCTTCCCAGGCGAGCAGGCCACCACGGACACTTTTCACGGAGGAAAATCCTTTGCGCTTGAGATAGTCCACAGCCATCAGCGAGCGTACCCCCACCTGGCAACAAAGATAGATCGCCTGCTCCGGACGCAACTCCTCCCAACGCTGTTCCAGTTCACTCATGGGCAGCGGCACGCTCCCTGCAATCTGTGTCCGGGCCCGCTCCCACGGCTCCCGTATGTCCACCACGCATATGCCCAACCCCGGATCATCCAACGCTTGCTGCATGTCCCGTACGGTGACTTCGTCGGGGTGCGGAGACGACGATGACGGGGTGGAAACGCCGCACCATTGCTCGTAATCCATCAAGGACGTAATCGTGGGGTGCTCGCCGCAGAGCGGGCAGGCGGGATCACGCCGCACCTTGATTTCGCGGAAGCGCAGCGTCAACGCATCGTACACCAAGAGACGCCCCAGCAGGGACACGCCGGCGCCGGTGATGAATTTCAACACTTCCGTGGCTTGGATGGCGCCAATGACGCCCGGCAACACCCCGAGCACTCCGCCTTCCCCGCAACTGGGCACCGCGCCGGACGGCGGCGGTTCGGGATACAAGCAGCGATAACACGGTCCTCCCCGATGCGGCGCAAACAGGCTCGCCTGCCCCTCGAACCGGAAGATGCTGCCGTACACGTTGGGTTTGCCCAACAATACGCAGGCGTCATTGGCCAGATACCGCGTGGGGAAATTATCGGTGCCATCCACAATGATGTCGTAATCCGCGAAGAGAGTGAGCGCGTTGGCGCGGGTCAGCCGGGTATCGTGGGTGACGATTTCAACGTCGGGATTCACGTGCCGCAAGGCGTCGCGCGCAGAGGCGGTTTTGGCCCATCCCAGCTTCCGGGTATCGTGCAAAATCTGCCGTTGCAGATTGGTCACATCCACTGTGTCAAAGTCCACAATGCCCAACCGCCCCACTCCGGCTGCGGCCAGATAGAAAAGCACCGGCGACCCCAATCCCCCCGCGCCCAGGCAGAGCACACGGGCGGCGCGTATTTTCTTTTGGCCCGCCAGGCCGATTTCCGGCAGACTCAGATGCCGGGCATACCGGTGGAGCGCATCAGGCGATAGTTCCATAGATGTCCGGGGCCAAGTTAAGGGCGCGTCTCCGGCAGGGCAAGCAACCGGCTTCCCGGAGGCCGCGCCGGCAGCCACGCATTCAGAGCGAACACACAATGAAACAACGAATCCAAGGGCGCCGCGCCACGCCGGACCCGGCGGCTGCCGCGGCAGTGCTGAAACGCAAGACCCGACAACGACCCGTGCTGGGTCTGGTGTTGGGCAGCGGTTTTGGCGCGACGGCTCAGGCGTTGGATAACGTCGAGAGCCTTCCTTACGCGGCCCTTCCCGGTTTTCCCCGCCCGAGTGTCAGTGGGCATGCCGGCAAGTTGATGCTGGGCCAGCTGGCGGAAACGCCGGTTCTGGTTCTCAGCGGGCGGGCGCATTATTACGAGGGCCATACACTGGACGAGGTCACCTTTGCCATGCGGGTCTTGGCGGCATTCGGCGTTACCGATGTGTTGCTCACCAACGCGGCGGGCGGCGTCAACGCGCGGTTCCGACCCGGAGATTTCATGCTGTTGCGCGATCACATCAACTTCATGGGAGTGAACCCGCTGCGCGGTCCGGCGCCGCCCGGGCGGCCGCGGTTTGTGGACCTGACGCAAACCTACGACGCGAGCTTGAGCGATCTGCTCCGCCGCGCGGCCCGCGCGGCCCGGCTACGGTTGCGGGAGGGGGTGTATCTGGCGGTGAGCGGGCCGACGTACGAAACACCGGCGGAGGTGCGGGCGTTTGCGCGCTGGGGCGCGGATGCTGTGGGCATGAGCACCGTGCCGGAAGCCATCGTGGCGCGCCAATGCGGTCTGCGGGTGGCGGGCGTGTCATGCATTACTAATCTGGCGGCGGGGCGCAGTCCGCAGCCGTTGTCGCACGCCGAAGTGCTGGTAATCGCGGAACGCGGCGCCCAACGGGCGGTGGCGTTATTGAAAAATTTCGCGAGGTTGTATGGCAAAAAATAGCAAACGAAAACCCCAACCCGCCAAGGCTCAAGCCCGATCAAACGGTCGTCCCCGCCGCCCCAGGGCTGGGGACATCCCGGGCCGGTTGATTGCCGCCGCCGCCGGGGCACGGCAGCAGGCGGTCGCACCGTATTCGCATTTTCAAGTGGGCGCCGCCCTGCTGACGCGCCAAGGGGAAATTGTGACGGGCGCAAACGTCGAAAGTGCCAGTTACGGCCTGACGTGTTGCGCGGAACGGGTGGCGCTATTCAAGGCTCTAACTGAGGGAAAGCGGGCGTTTACAGCCCTCGCCGTGGTAGCGCGCGCGCCCGGCGGGGCCATGCCCTGCGGCGCCTGCCGGCAGTTGCTCGCGGAATACGCCCCGGAGGCCACGGTCTGGGTGGCGGACAGCCGGGCGTTGACCCGCCCCCGGGCATTTACCGTGGCGGCATTGCTGCCCAGCGCGTTCACAGTCGTGCCCTGAAAATACGAGATTCATGGCCCAATCGAACTGGCATTAGGGGGGCTTCCCCCTCCTCGGGATGACCATTTAAGGTAGTTGACTGATTCACAGAATTAGATTTTAATAAGCCCATGCAAATCGAAAGTCTCAAAGTCTTTTGTGATCTGGCGGAAACCGAGAGCTTTACCAAAGCCGCTCAGATCAATGGCGTCACTCAATCGGCCGTCAGCCAGCAGATCAGCTCGCTGGAACGGCAGTTCAAATCCCTGCTCATCGAGCGCAGTAAAAAACGGTTCCGACTCACCCGGGAGGGCCAGGCGCTCTATGATTACAGCAAACAAATCATCGCCACTTACGAATCGCTGCACAACCGGCTGCAGGAACTCAAGGACATCATCTCGGGCACCATCCGCGTGGCCACGATTTACAGTATCGGGTTGCACGACCTGCCGCCGTACATCAAACGCTTCCTCAAGAGTTATCCCACGGTGAACGTTCACGTGGAATACCAGCGCGCCAACCAGGTGTACGAGGATGTGTTGAGCAACGTGGTGGATCTCGGGTTGGTGGCGTATCCCTCCAAGGACAGCAAGCTGGAGATCATTCCATTGCGCAAGGACCCGGTGGTGGTCATCACCCATCCGGAACATCCGTTCGCCAAACAAAAGAGCGTCAAACTCAAAGCCCTTGCCGGCCAGAAATTCATCGGGTTTGAACCGGACATTCCTACGCGCAAAGCCTTGGACAAGGCACTGCGCGAAAAGGGCGTACATGTGCGGTATGTGATGGAGTTCGACAACATCGAAACAGTCAAACGCGCCGTGGAAATTGACGCCGGCGTGGCCATCGTGCCCCAGACCACCATCACCCAGGAAGTTGTCAGTCAAACCCTTGCCGCGGTGCCGATTGAAGACAGCGGTCTGCATCGTCCGTTGGCCGCCATTTACAAGAAGAACAAGGTGTTGTCACCGGCCATGAAACAATTGCTCGCCCTGTTGAAGGAAGGAAACTGAGCGATCTTCGAGACTATTCGAAACAGCAACGCCGCCCCGAAGGGCGGCGTTTTTTTGTAAAGGATGATGTGGGGGTAACCGGACGTCCGTATCAGCGACGGCTGACGCGCAAGCCCAGCTTTTCCGGAGCCGACGCGAAGGAGAGCAGGCCCTTCTCCGCCGTCACGCCCACGTAGGGATCATCCGTGATCAAGAGATTTCCATCAATGTCCAGATGATCGCACAACTCCGCGAGGTGCGCGGCGGCACTGATGAGAATACTCGTTTCAATCATGCAGCCGATCATGGTTTTCAGGCCCAGCTTGCGCGCGGCACTGAGCGCGCCGAATCCGGCACTGATGCCACCAGTCTTGACCAACTTGATGTTCACGCCGTGAAAGCATTCGGCGCAACGCGGCGCATCGGCGGCGGTGTGGTAGGATTCATCCCCGTAGAGGGGCAGGGGCGAACGTTCCTTCAGCCAGACCATGTCGGCGACCGGTGTGGTGGTCGGCATGGGTTGTTCCACGTATTCAACGTGTTTGTCCTCCGCGAGCCATTGGATCATTTCTAGCGCCTGTTCCTTGGTTTTCCAACCCTCGTTGGCGTCCACCCGGACGGTTTTGGTGGGCGCAATCTCCCGGACTGCCTTCATGTTTTCGCGGTCGCCCGGGACGCCGACCTTGATCTTCAGAATGGGATAATCCTTCGCCGCCATCACCTTCTGCCGGATGATTTCCGGGGTATCAATGCCGATGGTAAAGGACGTGACGTGGTGCCGTTCACGGAAGCCCAGACCGAGGAAATCGTAAACCGCCTTGCCAGCCAGCCGGGCGGCCCCGTCCACCAGCGCAATGTTCACCGCGCATTTGGCGGCCATGTTGCCGGGCGCGACACTGTCCACATACCGCATGCTGCCGGGCACATCCGCAAAGGACAGCTTCGCGGCGTTCACGCGGCGGAGGAAGGCGGCCACCGTTTCCATGTTTTCGTTGTACCGCTGAATGGGGGAGGATTCTCCCAAGCCGGTGATCCCGGCGCCATCCTGAAGTTCCACAATCATCACCTCGCTGGTTATGCTGCCGCTGGTGCGGGCAATCTGCCATTTGTGGGCGAGGTGGAGCTCAATGGGACGAAAAATCAGTTTCACGCTCCGATGAAAACGAAAAACCGCCGCCGATGCAACTGTTTGTGTGCCTGGACTTGTGCGGTCCGAGGTGCGGCGCTCAAAATAACCACGGAGGGATGAAGCACAGCGGGAGCATCGCGATCCGCGATCCTCGCGATGTAGGATGATTTTTCCCGACTGGAAAGCCGGGCGGCGCACGCCGCTTAACGCGCCGGAAACAGGGCTTGCATGGCGGCGTTGCCGCGAACCGAGCCGCCCGGTGTACCCACCGTCCGCGTGCCCATCAACCTCCGGGATTCGGCCACGATGTAATCCCAGTCAAATGCGGGGCCGGGGTCCACTTTGTTCGACTGAATGTGCAAGTGCCCCAACAAGCCGTTGTAGTTCGCCAACATCTCGTCCGGCAGCCGGCGCGCGATAAATTGTCCGTCCGCATCCCGCGGATAATCGCAGGTGATTTTCGGGAACACCCGGCAGAGGGTCGCGGTGAGGCGGACGAGCGCGGCGTATTGTTCCGGGGTGAAATCGTATTGCGTCAACTGCTGGCCCTGAACCATCCCGACCACCGGCTCATTCAGGCGCGGCCGGCCCACAAAGTTCTTGGTCAACAAACCGCCATCACCGAAGCGCTCCGGAATCGTCACGCGCGTCCGTCCGTCGGCATCGCGGACATACCATTCGGGCAGGGGACTCTTGGCGGGATTGCCATAGGCGCCCATGTTGGCGATTTCAATGCCCACCGAGCGGGTGTTGGAAGTGGTGGCGTGCCAGGTCCGTTCCTTGAGGTCAACGGTCTGATAAATGGTGCCATCCAGATCCAGCATGAAATGAACGCTCAAGCCGCGCAGATCGTGCAGGACCTTGAAACATTGGCGGCTGGTGCCGCACACGTCGTAGTGATAAACGAATTGATCCACCACCCGCTGGAGGAGCGGCAAATCCCAGCCGCCCCCGCGGACCTGTTCGATTTCCTCCTCGGTCAGATCGGCGCGCCGGCGATCGTAGCGATTGGGCGTCGTGAGGTATTTCACGGCGGCGTGCGAGCTGTCCCAATCCGCCTTTTCCAACGGCGCAAACCGGCGCTCCACCCGGTAGCCATCGTACCCGCCCGGATCCGTCCACAACACCACGCGGGTTCCCGTGTGGAAGAGTTGCCCGGCCACCATGATTTCATCCCCCCGGCGGACAAGCGGCGCCCCGGCGCGCGGGGTGGTCTGGCAGCCGGTGGTCAGGACAAGAACGAGGGCCAGTGCGGCAAAACCTCCCGGAACAATATGACGAAAACCCAATTTCATGTTTCTGTTGAATGCAGGCGCAAAATTGCGCGACCCCTCGCCCGGGTCAAGGAAAAGAGTCCGCTGGTGAACACACCGCGGTGACCATCTCGATGAATTCTTTGTCCGGTTCGCGATGAAACACATTGCCGCGAAACCGGAGGATGTCCACCGCCGCTCAGGGCGATTGCAACCGGAAATACTGTTGTGGTTGCGTCAGCGGCAGTTGCACGCGCTGTTGGTTCCCTTGGGGATGGGGCGCATTCGTGACATTCCACCACGACACGGGTGGCGCCAGATTGGTCGCGGTCATCAACTGCCAATGCGCCGCCCAATCCGGCCAGCTCAACGTCAGCCCATCGTCGGCGGGCCCCCCCTGGAGCGCGGGTGAAAGGCAGAACGCGGTCAATGCGAGGTTGGTTGCCGGGATGGTGATGGTGTGCGCCGCGGCTCCGCCATCCGACCACTGGACAAAATGATAATTACTCCCGGCCAGACTCTGGGGCGAAGGCACCTCCACGAGACGATGCATGCCGACGATGGTGGCGAAGTTTGTTGGCGTGGTCAGCGGCTGGGATTCAAACTGCAAGGTCAATCCCTCCGGCACACTGGACAGGGCCAGTTGCGTGAGACGTGGCGGCACTTCGGTCACCACACTGTTTTGCAACCCGCGCGCGTCCGTGCCAGTTAAGCGCACCCGATAGAGCGCGTTGATGGTTGGCGGCGCGGTGGTGGGAACGGTAAAGACCCCGTTCGTCGCGCCCGGCAGCGGGCCCCACACCGGCGAGGCGTTGTGGTCGTGAACCAATTCCACCTCCCAACTCAGCCCCGCGGGTGCCAAAGTTTTTTCTGTGTAATCCAAGCCGTATCCACTGAAGGCAAGGGCATCGCCGCCGGCATACCGCGTTCCCGCGCCCGGAGTCAGGAGGGCCACGGTCGGTCCAAAAATTTCCGCGGGCGACAGGCTGCGGGAGTGGAGATGGATGGCGTCCAAGCGCCCGTTGAAATAGGGGTCCACGGTAAATTGACTGCGCCCGAGATAAGCTTTCGTCGCCGCGAGATCACCCGGCAAAAGATTCACGCTGTGATTGATCGCCGCCGGCTGGCCGTTCGTGTAAAGCACCCCCTGTTGCCCATCGAACATCACCGCCACATGCACCCATTCATTCACTGGAAAAGCGGTCGGCCCTTGAATAACGCGAACATAATGCGCGCTGTCCAAGGTGATGGCGCAATGAAACCGGCCCGAGCTGTCTTTCGGGCTGAAGAACAACCAGCGCCCGGTGTTCACGCCGAAATCAAAGAAGCGCTGCCACGCGTTGCCTCCGCTCCATTTCACCCAGCCGGAAATGGTGTTGGCCGCGCTGACGCCGGCGGGGAGATTGACGTATGGCTGCGACAAGAGCGGGCGCAGTCGCACCACCGATCCCCGGTCCGCATCATTGATAATTGCGGCTCCGTTCATCAGCGTGCCGTGGAAACGATTGCTCGCATCGTTGGCATTGCTGGTGAAGGGATAATACGCGCTCCAAGGGCCGGGGGCGGATCCGAGGACCAAACTCCGGGAAACCACGGTGCCCCGTCCCGCCGCGTTGGTGGCCGCCAACGACACCCGGAAAATCGCGTTCGTCGGGGCGTTGGCGGGAATCATCCAGCGGCCTTCCCGAATGCCAGATGCCGGTCCCCACACCAGATTCGTGGTCCCGCCAAAAATCTGTTCCACCCGCCACGTCATTTGCGTCGCCGCCAGCGGCAGATCGTTGAAGTCCACAGCGGCCCCGGCAAAATCGAGCGCGGTTCCCGGCCAGAAGGTTGCGCCCACAGCCGGTTGCCGGATGGTCGGCACCGGCGCGGCAATTTCCGTCGCTGACAAGGCGCGACTATAAACGCGGAAGCTGCTGATCTGCCCGTTGAAATCGGCGTCGGCCACAAACTTACTGCGTCCCAGATGATTCGTTTGCGCCCGGACTTGATATGGCCGGAGGGTCACGGCTGAATTGGTCGCCACCGGCGCGCCGTTCACATAAAGCACCGCGTGCGGATCCGCGAACACCAGCGCCACATGCGTCCAGACTCCAACCGGCAATGGCTGGGACCACTCGAGGGTCTGGGTCGTGCCGCCGACCCGGATATCGCACCGCAACCGCCGGTCCGCAGAAGCGGGCGTGAGCATGACGTAGCCGGTGGTATCCGTGCCAAAATCAAAAATACGCTGCCAATCCGCGCCGCCGTTCCATTTCACCACGGCGGCGAAGGTCCGGGCATTGGCCACCCCCGCCGGCAGCCACACGTATTGCCCCGCGCCGTTCAAGTTCAGCACCCGTCCGCGGGACCCTTCTGCCTGAATCGTCGCCCCGCCCTGCAACAGGCCATAATACTGACCGTTTTCATCCCGCGCATCGGCTTCGAATTGGTAATGCGCCGACCAATCCCTTGGGAGCACCGGCCAGTCATCGTCGGTGAATTGCAGGGGTTGAATGTCGAAACACGCGGCGCCGTAGGCGCCATAC
>MWDV01000456.1 GCA_002070715.1 Verrucomicrobia bacterium ADurb.Bin118 | reverse complement strand
CGCGCGTGTCAGCGTCTGTTGCCCGGCGGCGCGCGACTGGCGTTTATCGTCAACTACGCGGACACACTGGCCCCGGTCTTTCGGGCGTTTCAGCGGACCATGCTGCGTTTTCCCTCGCGCGTGCGCCTGGCCGCGCGGCCTCACTTCCCTCCCCACTGGCCGTGGCTGGAACGCGCGCTGACCCGGAGTCAGTTTACCGTGGAATGGCATGAGGACCGGGAATTGCGGATCACTCCGCCCCCGGGCGAATTGCTGCCGTGGCTGCGGCAGACGGGCATCCTGGCCGGGTTTGATGCGATGCTGGATTTTTCCGCCGCCGCCGGGGCCTTTTTCGAAGCGGAACTGGCGCCGCATCGGAGCGCGCTGGCGCATCATTTCGCCATGGCCATCGCCCGCCGGTTATGATCCGTCAATCCGTTCAAATTCTGCGTCTGCTGCTGGATCGCCGGGTGACGGCCACCCCCCAACGGGTGCTGCGGCAGTTGCAGCGGCGGAATATCCTGCGGCTGCCGGGCGAGGTGCGGCAATCCCTGATGGGCGTGGTGCCGGGGTTGACGGGCTGGCGTTTTGTCCGCCAATGGCTGGCCAGTGAGCGCATTACCCGTCACAACGGCCAATGGGTGATCAACTCGTTCCTGCCGCCATTTCCCGGTCCGGCGTATGACCGCATGTTTGAAAACCTGCTTTCGGGGCGGCGGCTCAGCCCGGTTTCGGCTTTTCTGGCGGTCACGGAAACCTGCCCGTACCGGTGCTGGCATTGCAGCTTCAAGCAACGGGCGGGGGGACATTTGACCGGTCCGGAGTGGCGGCGCATTATCGAGCAACTGCATTCCCTGGGGGCCAGCATCATCGGGTTCACGGGAGGGGAACCGTGTGTTCGCAAGGACCTGCCCGAACTGGTGGCGGCGGCCAGCGGCGGGGGTGCGACGACTCTCCTGTTCAGTTCCGGCGCCAGTCTGGACCGGCCCTTGCTGCAGCGGTTGCGCCGCGCCGGCTTGTGGTCCGTCTGCCTCAGCCTGGACCATCCCGAGGCCGGGCAACACGACCGGCTGCGCGGCGCGCCGGGGGCGTACGCGCGGGCTTGCCAGGCGCTGGAATGGGCGCGCGCCGAAGGTTTTTACACGATGATGGGCACCGTCGTCACCGCCGCTTTGATCGAGCAAAATCTGCTGCCGCGGCTGCACCGGCTCGCGCGCGCCCGGGGCGTGCGGGAGTGGCGCCTGGTGGAGCCGATGCCCTGCGGTTTGCTGGCGCGGGACCCGGGGGCCCGGTTGACGGCGGCGCAAATTCAAACCCTGCGCGAATTCCATCAAGCCGCCAATCGCCGGCGCGTGCCGCCGAAGGTGTGCGCCTTCAATCAAATCGAAAGCCCCGAGTTGTTCGGTTGTGGCGCCGGCACGCAACATTTGTTTATTGACGCCAAGGGCGAGGTATGCCCCTGCGATTTTACGGCCATGAGCTTTGGCAACGCGGTCCGGGAGCCGTTGGCGCAAATCTGGGCGCGCATGACTGACGCGATGGGTAATCCGCGCCGGCATTGTTTCATTCAGCGCCATCACGCGTTGCTGCGGAAACACGGGGGCGGGGAGTATCCGCTGTCGCCGGAACAGAGCCTGGCGGTCTGCGCGGAAGCGGGACGCGAACCGCTGCCGGATTTTTTCCAATTACTCGCGGGTCGAAAGGAATAAGCATGGGGTGGAGATATCTTTTTCTGTTACTCTTGACCGGGGCGGCGGGCGTTTTGAGCGGCCTGTTCTGGTTGATTCCCAACGGTCTGATGAGCGGAGTGTTGGGCGCCTGTCTCTCACTGGGTACGATCTGGCTGGGCCGGGCCCAAACCCGGCAAAAGGGTCAGCTCACGATCCGGCAAGTCTTGATCGCCGGCGCTGGCGCCGGCCTTCTGGCGGGCGTGTTGATGACGGTGATCTACTATTGGGCGCCAGATTACGACGGGGAGGCTTTCGTCCTGCTGGAGCAGCCGCTTGGGTTGCCGCTCGTCATGGGGGTCCTTTATGGGATTGGGATGCATTGGGGCTACTACCAACGACGGTTTTCCCAACGGCCGGTACTGGCCTCCCTGGGCCGCCTGGGGGTGATCTGTTTTTTGATCCGGGCGGTAGGAGTTGTAGTCGGTCTGTCCTTTTTAGGAGAGGTATCGTGGGATTCGTTAGGGTTGGTGATGATGATGTCGCTGCTCTTCTCACTGCTTGGCGCGGTGCCGTTTGCTTTACTTTGGACCGGGATAACGATCTGGTTTGACCCGGCTTGGTCTTCGCCGAATTGGCGGGACGGGGGATCGCCCACCGCGCCGCCCGCCGCCTCGCCGGCCTCGGAGTAATGGCCGTCATTCGGTCGCGTCAGCCGGCTGCGGCGCGGGGTGAAGCGGCCACGGCCGGTTCGAGTCCAGCAAAAGCAGCCATGAATTCATGCGTCCATGTCCTGCCATTTGCGCGCCATGCGGCCAAACAGCCACAAGGCGACGGCGGCCCCGATGCCGATCAGCGCAAAGGGGATCCAAACGTAATGCGGATGGTAGGTATCCCAGAGTTTTTGGGTGGCCGCCACCGGATCCAAGCCCGTCACCTCCTGCAGTTTCGCCATGGCTTCCGTGCGCTTCACCCCCAGCGTTGCTTCCAGAGTCCGCATGTCGCCATTCCACGGTTTGTCCTCCCCGAAAGGTGTCATTTCCGCGAGGTAGCGCAGGGCGAGATTGGCCTTTTCCCCAAACCGGCCATAGACGATCCCGGCGATCCACGAACCGAGGAACACGCCGATGCCGACCGGAATATTGACATAGCCGAGATAAAGGCCCTTTTTCCCGGGGGGAGCGATCAAACCGAGGTACTCGCTTTTTTTCGGACCGGTCATCATTTCGCCCAGCGAGAAGCAAAGGATGCCCAGCACCAGCACCCAGGCGCTTTGCGTCCAGCCGGCCACCAGCACACCGACGGTGGCCATGCACATGCCGATGAGCATCGCCTCCAGAGTACGCATCCGGCGCGTCAGCCAGGCCATGCCCACGACGCCCAGGATGATAAAAAACGCGTTGAAGCTCAACAGCACCTGTTGGGGGATCATCGGTCCGCGCGCGGTTTCCTCGACCACGACCTTGCGCAACCCCTCCGGCAGGAAATGCAGCGAACGCGCCATGGGCGCGCTGTCCACCCAATCGGCGATAAAGTTCGGTTGCAGATCCCACAGTTGAAACATCATCAGCCAGAAGCACGACATGATCAGGATGAACGAAAGCAGCCGCGGCTCGACGATGTTGGTGAGGGTGCGCCAGAGCACCCGTCCCAACCCTTCAGTCTTCGAGGCGCCGGACGGGACATCCTTGAACACCAGCAGGAGCAGAAGATTGAACGAGGTGAAAACTGCGGACGCCAGAAACAAATTGCGCCAGGCTTCGGGAGAGTTGACCGGTGCGCCGAACCAGCCTTTGAGCAGGAACAATGAGGGCAGGAAATGGCCCACAAAGGCGCCGACGTTGACCACCCAGTAAAAAATTCCCCACCCCACCGAGGAGTTCTCGCGGGTCAACTGATGCGCCAGGGAGCCCTGGAGGCTGGGCTTGAAGAAGGCCGTGCCGGTGGCCAACACGAGGATGGCAATGAAGAACGACCAATAATTGCTGACGCCGGGCACATCGCGCATGAAGGCAATCAACAGGTAGCCTGCCATCATCATGCTCACGGCAAAGCCCAGCGTGCGCTTGTAACCGAAACGGTCCGCCAGCCCGCCGGTAACGACCGGCAAGAGGGATTGGAAAATCGCCCACCAGGCGTAGATCGTGCCCTTGTTGGCGGCCGTGAGGTGCAGCCCGCCCGGGTTGTCCGCCTGCATGATGTAGATGGGGGCCATCACCCGAAGGTTGTAGTAGGCGAGCCGCTCCCACATCTCGATGGTGTTCAACGTCCAGAAATTCCACCCAAAATGGCGCTTGGGTTGGGCGGGGGGCGGTTTGCTTTCAGCCGTTGGCTCGGAATTCACACGCACAGCAAAGCGGATCCGGCTGGCGCAGGCAAATGTTCAATGGACTGGCCGTTTTCGTGTTGCGCATCGGGTGCGTCCGGCGGTTGTCGGTAGATTTTTCGCGCCACGGCTGCTGTCCCGCCTGCTCAACCCCTTGAGCTTCACCACCGGAGGGTACGATGGCCCCAGTCTTTCCCAGCGGCCCACGGGCGTCGCCTTGCCTTCGGGTGGGGCCTCTGCCATTTTCCCTCCACCCGGGAATGTGTTCCCGCGGTCGTATGCTGAATCAACTGACCATTTCGGAACTGACGGCGAAGCTGATGCGGCGCGAGGTTTCGTCCCGCGAAGCCACCCAAGCCTGTCTGGAGCAGATCGCGCGCGTGGACGGCCAACTCCATGCCTTCATCAGCCATGACGCGGCGGATGCGCTGGCGCAGGCGGACCGGGCGGACGCGGCGGTGGCCCGCGGCGTCACCCTCGCGGAACAGCCGTTGCTGGGCGTGCCCATCGCCATCAAGGACGTGATCGCCGTCCAAGGCCAGCCGCTGAGTTGCGCATCCCGGATGCTCGCGTCGTTTGTCTCGCCTTACGACGCCACCGCGATCGTAAAACTCAAAGCGGCGGGTGCCGTGATCCTGGGCCGGCTCAATCTGGACGAGTTCGCGATGGGCAATTCGACCGAAACCTCCGCGTTTGGCGTGACGCGCAATCCGTGGGACCTCACCCGGGTGCCCGGCGGGTCCTCGGGCGGGTCCGCGGCGGCGGTGGCGGCGGACGAATGCCTGGCGGCGCTGGGTTCGGATACCGGCGGGTCCATCCGGCAACCGGCAGCCTGGTGCGGTTGTGTCGGCCTCAAGCCCACGTACGGCCGGGTTTCCCGCTACGGATTGACGGCCGTCGCTTCGTCACTCGACCAGATCGGCTGTTGCACCAAGGACACGCGCGACGCGGCGATTTTGTTGGGCGTGATCGCCGGACACGATGTGCGCGATGGGACGAGTCTGCCCGAGCCCGTGCCGGACTATGCGGCGGCGTTGTCTGGCGGGATTCAAGGTATGAAAGTCGGGTTGCCCCGGGAATTCATGGCGATGGCCTTGGCGCCAGACGTGCGGCAGGCCGTCGAAGCCGCCGTGCGGCAATTGGCCCAACTGGGGGCGGACATTGTGGAAATCTCGTTGCCGCACACGGAGTACGCGGTGGCCACTTACTGCGTCATTGCCGCGGCCGAGGCGGCGGCGAACCTCGCGCGCTTCGACGGGATTCGCTACGGGCAACGGGTGGCGGGTGATAATCCGTTGGAACTGTATAGTCGGACCCGGGGACAGGGTTTCGGCGCGGAGGTCAAACGCCGGATTCTTTTCGGCACCCAGGTGCTGAGCCAGGATGGTTACGAGCGCTATTTCCGGCGCGCCCAGAAGGTCCGCACCCTCATGAGTCAGGATTTCCGCCAGGCGTTTGCAAAGGTGGCGGCGGTGGTCGCGCCGGTCACGCCGACGGCCCCCTTCAAGCTGGGGGAAAAAACGGACGATCCCCTGCCGGGGTATCTCTCCCGCAGCTTCACCATTCCCGCCAACCTGGCGGGGCTTTGCGGGTTGAGCGTCCCGTGCGGCTTCACCTCCGCGCCGCAACTGCCAGTGGGATTGCAACTGTTGGGCCCGCCGTTGCAGGAGGAGATCATTCTGCGTTTGGCTCACGCCTACGAACAAAGCACCGCCTGGCATCGCGCCAAACCACCGCTGGCCCCGGCGGGAGCCGCCCCGGCTTGATCGGACCGCGTAATTCCGGCTTTGCCGGCCCGCCTGGCTGTCGTTAAGCTGATCCGCATGGATAACGTCAGGCTTGGCATCATTGGCATGGGCAACATCGGCCGGTATCACGCCGATTACTTGCGGAACGGCAAAGTCAAACGTTGCGAACTGGTCGCGGTGTGCGATGCGGTCGCGCCGTTGGACCACTACAAACCGCTGAAAATTTTCACCGACGGCGAGGCGCTCATTAAATCGGGCGCGGTGGATGCGGTCCTCATCGCCACGCCGCATTTTCAACACACCACGCTGGGTATTGCGGCCTTGGAGGCGGGCGTTCATGCGATGGTCGAAAAACCCATCTCGTCGCACAAAGCCGATGCGGAACGGCTGATTGCGGTGGCACAGCAACATCCCCGCACCGTTTTTGGCGGCATGTTCCAGATGCGCACCGAACCCCGCTACCAGAAGGTGCGCAAATTGATCACCGGCGGCGACCTGGGGCAGATCGTGCGGCTCAACTGGATCAACACCGACTGGTACCGCACCGAAGCCTATTTTGTCAGCGGCGGATGGCGCGCGACTTGGAAAGGCGAGGGTGGGGGAGTGTTGCTGAACCAATGCCTGCATAATCTGGATACGCTGCAATGGCTGGCCGGCATGCCCCGGCGCGTGCGCGGTTTCTGTCAACTGGGCCGGTTCCACCAGATCGAGGTGGAGGACCACGTCACCGCCTACCTGGAATGGGCCAACGGTGCGACCGGCGTGTTTGTGAGTTCCAGCGGCGAAACCCCCGGCACAAACCGGTTCGAGATCGTCGGCACGCTGGGCAAGCTGGTCCTGGAAAACAACCAGTTGCGGTTCACCAAAAACGAGGTGGACATGATCGAGTTCAGCCGGACGGCGAAACAGGGGTTTGCGAAGCCCGACGTGTGGGACATCGAAATCCCCTTTGAAAACGCGGTCCTTCCCCATGCGATCATGCTGCAGAATTTTGTGAACGCGATCCTGGACGGCGAACCGCTCATCGCGCCCGGCGCGGAGGGCATTCACTCGGTCGAACTGGCCAACGTGATGGTCTATTCCTCCCTGCGCGGCGAGACGGTGGAATTGCCGATGGACGGCGCCGCGTGGGCCGCGCAGTTGGAGCGGCTCATCGCGGAATCGAAGGTGCAAAAGAAGGTCATGCAGGTGGAGGCCGCGGATTTCACGGCGTCCTTCCGCCGGTGAAGAAAGGAGCGACGGATTTATGAAATTGATGGGAATTGGCGACGAAGCCGCCGACCGGATTGAAGGTCAGATTCAAGCCACCCGGGAACTGGGCTGGCAGTTCATCGAACCGCGCGGCGTGGAGGTGGCGGGCTTTGCCAAGGCCAACTTCCACGATCTGCCCGACGCGGCGTTCGAGCTCGCGGTGGAACAACTCGAAGCAGCCGGCCTGCAGGTGTACTGCCTCGGCTCGACGATCATGAACTGGGCCAAGACGGTGGACACGCCTTTTGACGTGACCCTGGCCGAGGTCCGGCGCGCCATCCCGCGCATGCAACGGGTGGGCGCGAAGTTCGTGCGGATCATGAGTTTCAAGCCCGGCGATGATGAATTCAAGATTCCGACGGTCGTTTTTGAACGCGTGCGCGACGTGACCCAGCGGTTTCTCGACGCGGGGATTCAACCGGTGCATGAAAATTGCATGAACTACGGCGGCATGAGCTGGCAGCACGCGCTGGAGTTGCTCGACCGCTGCCCCGGCCTCAAATGGGTATTTGACACCGCCAACCCGATCTTCAATCCGGACCGGAGCAAGGCCAAGCCGTGGCCGAAACAGGATCCGTGGGAATTCTGGACGCAGGTGCGTGACCACACTGTCCACATTCACATCAAGGACGCCACGTGGAATCCGGCCCGGAACGACGCGGATTACAACTGGCCGGGCGAAGGGCAGGGGCGGGTGCGGGATATTTTGCGGGACGCCGTGGCGTGCGGGTACTCCGCCGGTTTGAGCCTCGAACCCCACATGGTCGTCGTTTTCCATGACGCGCAATCCAAGGCCAACGAAGCCGAGACGATGAAAAACTTCGTGGCCTACGGCCGTCGGCTGGAAAAGATGCTCGCCGAGGTTCAGGCGGGTTGACGGTTTGAGTTCGGTTCGGGCGGGGCGCGGGTAACGGATTTTTTGTGTAACCAGCGGCATCTGAAAGGGGCGCCGAGCGCGGGCACCAAAATTTTATCCGGCTTTGTCTGACGTGGCGGACAATGGCGTTTGCGGTAATTCCCGTTCTCGCCCAGATTGAAGGCATGATTGCGCAAGTGTTGATTGAAGAACTCGCGTGTCACACGGATGCGCGGGGATGGGTGGTGGAACCTTTGGACGAAACCGGACTGGCCCGGCATCGCAACGTCCATGTCGTCTGGACCGAACCCGGCGCGGTGCGGGGAAATCATTATCATCAGCAGAGCACGGAAACCGTGTTGCTGGTCGGTCCGGCGCTGGTGCGGTGGCGCGAGGCCGGCACCCTGCGCGAACGGCACGTCAACATTGGCCAGGCCTTGCGCTTCACCTTTCCCCCCGGCATTCCGCACGCCATGCAAAACACCGGGGATCGCCCGCTTATCCTAGCCTCATTCAGCACGCGCCCCCACGATCGCAACCATCCGGACACGGTGCGCGAAGAATTGATCGTTCCGTAAAGCGCGCGCGTTTGTCCGGTGCGCCGACGGATTTTCTATTGCGCGCCCCACCGTCCCGCCACACGCCGACGGGTTCACTCCCGTTTCCCACGGGCCATCGTGGCCGTCTTCACCTCAAGAACTCGCCGCGAACGCCGGCTTGCCTGCCCCGGCATAATCCCGTTTATTGCGGGCGGTTAAACGTTTTACCCGGAGCGTCTTCCGGGTTTTTGTTGGATGACCAAGTTGCGACAGGAACAGTTCTCATTTCAGGGCTCAGGAGTTGACCGGTCCTGCCGGCGGTGGGGATTGGGTTTGGCTTGCATGGCGTTTTGTTCCTTGCTATCCGCCGGTACTCTCACTGTGCGGGATGTCAATCTGGGGCCCACGCCCAACCTGCTGGCCTACAATGCCGGTCACTTTCATCCCGGCAGCAACACCAAGGAATGGTGGCGCTACGCCGGCGTCAGCGGGGCCCGGGTGTTCCTGACCGCCACGCTCATCGAACCGGAGGACGATATTCCGGGCCGTGGCGATGGTGTGACCAATCAAACCTCGTTCCTCGCGCGGCGCGCGGCGTTGCGCGCCGATCCCTTGAATCCCGCCTTCATCCATTGGCCCAGTTTTACCAATCGCTACAACCGCATCGCAAAACACGGCGCCAACCGGCTGCAACCGAATTTGATTTTCTCCGAGCTCCGCAAACTCGGCGTGCAGATTGAGGTCAACCTCACCGCCGGGTTGGGGGCGTTTGTCATTATCAACGCGGCCGACTGGGCGGGCAAATGGGAGCTGTGGCAGCATTACTACGCGCAGGCGTTTTATCTCGGCCGCCACTTCGACGTGCAACGGTTTCAGATGTTCAATGAACCGGATCACTCCAGTGCGGGGGGATTGACCCAGGCGCAATATCTGGAGCGGCTGCAGTTAAGCTCGGACGCAATCCAGTGCGCGCTGGCCGATGTGAACGCGCTGGATGGGCGGTCGCTCACGCCCACGGTGTTGGCGCCGGTCATCACCACCCCTAGCTACAACAGTTGGGGACAACAGGTCGTGGATCATCGGCACGTCAATTCTCTGGGCCAGACCGATCCGCAGTTCTGGCTGCTGCACCAGTACGATTACCATCAATACAACGCCACACCCGCGTCCTTCGGCTCCGGACTGGCCAGCCTACGCCGCGCCTTGGCGGAGGCCATGGCGCCCGAAGCGCCTTTTCCGGTGAGCGTTTCCGAGTTCAATGTCCATACCGCGGCAGTATTTGATACTATGCCGGAAACGCTGGATGATCCGACCAAGTATGCCCGCTTTGGCGCCATCGTGGCGCATCTGGTCGGGAACGGCGCGCACGAACTATACGCATTCAAATTCAGCCAGACTCAGGGCGGCGCGAATGACGTTTATCCGGTGCGTAAGAACGGCCTGCATTATGTGGACAACGACGCGGCGCCCTACAACATCGGCGGCATTACCCGGGCGGGTGAAGTGTGGCGGTTGTTCAACAAAGGCTTTGCCCCGGGCCGGCTGCGCCAAGACCTTGTCGCTACGGCGGACCTCGATCATCTCGCGCTGCTGGCCAGTCACGATCCGCAGACCGGCTACTATTACGTTTTCTCGGCGAACCATTCTTCCACGGCAACTCCGCTGACCCTGGACGTCTCGGCTTTGAACCTGCCCGACAACAACCGCGTGTTGATCGAGGAAGTCAGCGAAACCCATTACGGCACCGTGGCGCATTATACACGGGTACTGAGCGGGCGGGTGACGACCTTCGTCCAACCAGCGAACAGCGTGTGGCTGGCAACCCTGCCGGCCAAACCGCAACAGTTTAGTTCGCCGGGCGTGCCGACCTTCACCCTCGCCGCCGCGGAAGACGCCACCGTCAAAGACGGCATCAACTGGACCAACAACTATGGCGCGGAAACGAATCTGGTGATCCGCAACGATCCGGCCAATGCAGCGAACCGGAGCGTGGCGTTGTTGAAATTCCAGCTGCCGACCATTTATCTGCCGGACGTGCAACTGGCGGTGCTGACCGTATCGGGCGCGACCCGTCAGACCAACGCTCCGGTGCAAGCGCATGTTTATGGTCTGACCAACAACGCCTGGTCGCAAACGAGCGTCACTTGGGCTACCGCGCCCAATCTGGGTTCGGGCGTGCCCGCCGGCAACCGCATCGCCCATCAGTTTGTGCGGGGCTTGGGTGAT
>MWDV01000455.1 GCA_002070715.1 Verrucomicrobia bacterium ADurb.Bin118 | reverse complement strand
ATGCCGCTCCTGACGGAGCTGGGCAATTGTTTGTGCCTGTTTCTACAACGATGTCGCCCCTGACGGGGCTGGGCTTCCGCTTTGGCGAGTGAGCGCATCATCGCTCGCTGGCGGGGCCGAGACTTTGTCCTGGACAAGGCTGTTTTTGTTGGTCGAAAGTGCCAGAGGACAGGCGCAGTCCAAAAGCTGGCGCATGAATCTGGCGCACGGACAAACGCGAAGCATCGTGGAGTGCGGTCGTCTTCTGCCGCTTTCTGCAAGCAACGTCGGGCAGAGTTGGGGAGCGCACCCGCCCCCCGGGTGCAGTTCGACGCGCCTCGCGTCGAACGCTGGCCTGGGCGAACAGGGTAAAGCGTAGAAATGCCCGCCTTGTCCGTTTTTTCCGGCGGACGCGGCGTCCGCCAGCACACGCGCGGCGCGTATGCTCCCCGGCCACAGCGGAACCGGCTTAGAACTGACGCTCGCAACCTTGCCCGCTTCCTCGCTTCGACTCGTCCAACCTCCACCCCGGGGCGTGCGATGTTCCCGGTTTTCCCGGCGAGGGTTGTTCTCGTGATTGACCTGGCGCCGGGGCATTTCTAGCTTGGGCCGATGATTATTGCGCCTTCGCTGCTGGCCGCCAATTACACACGTCTCGCCAACGATGTGGCCCGTCACCGGGCCTCGGGGGCGGAGTGGCTGCATTTGGACATCATGGACGGCCATTTCGTGCCCAACATTTCGTTTGGTCCCCATCTGGTGAAGGCCCTGCGGCCCCTGACCCGGGTATTCTTCGACGCCCATCTGATGTGTTCCCAGCCGGAAATTTTGTTGCCAATGTTCGCCGAGGCCGGCGTGGACCAAATCACGATTCACCTGGAACTGGGCGATCAAGTCACGCCGTTGCTGTGGAAGATTCGGTCGCTCGGCTGTCAAGTGGGCCTGGCGGTGAATCCGCCCACCAGCATCGCGCTGGCCCAGCCGTATCTGGAGCAGATAGACCTGCTGCTGGTGATGACTGTGAATCCGGGTTTTGGCGGGCAATCCTTCATTTACGAATGCCTGCCGAAAGTCCAGCAAGCGGCGGCCTGGCGGCGCGAACGCGGATTGGATTATCGCATCCAAGTGGATGGCGGCATCAACTTCCAGACGGCGGCGGAATGCGCCCGCGCCGGCGCGGATGTGTTTGTGAGCGGGACCACTTTGTTTGGCCAGCGCAATCTCAAAGCCGCGGTGGCCCGGATGCGCAAGGCCGTCAATTCAGTGGGTTCGCGGCCGTCACCAGTGGCGGCGCCGGCGCGTCAGGGGTGAAGTGCGGGTGGCATTCCCCGTGCGGGCGGCGATTCAGGCGGTGCGGCGGTTGACAGCCGGCGTCGGGCGGGCAACTTAAATTTGTGCAACAGGATCGGCGAAAATTTTTACGCAGGTTGCTGGCGGGTTTGGGATTATCCCTGGCCGCCGGCGCCGTCTGGTTGAAAACCTCCCGCCATCGTTCCGCCCGTTGGGCGCGTCATTTGCTCAAGGATTCCGGGCGTCCGATCCAACCCGCGCCGGTCAAGCCGCGTCCGCATGAATGGTCCGATAACGCGATCACCCTCTGCTGGATTGGGCACGCGACGGTGCTCATTAATTTTTACGGGGTTCGCATTCTCACAGACCCCGCTTTCGGCGACCGCATCGGCCTTTCCCTGGGCGTGGGCACGGTGGGCCCGAAACGTTACGTGGCGCCGGCGTTGACTGTGGGCGAATTGCCGTCGGTGGATGTGCTGCTGCTCTCGCACGCGCACATGGACCATCTGGATCTCCCCACGTTGCGGCGATTTGCCGGTAAAACCCCAACCGTGACCGCCAAGGACACGAGCGATTTGCTGCGGCAAGCCCGGCTCGTCAACGGCCGGGAACTGGGCTGGGGCGACCGGACAACGCTGCGGCTGGCCAACGGCGATCTGGAAATCGAAGCCGTGGAGGTCAAACATTGGGGGCAACGCTGGCCCAGCGAAGCGCCCCGGGGCTACAACGGTTACCTTCTCCGCCGGGAAGGGCGGGCCTTGCTCTTCGGCGGCGACACCGCCGACACGCCGCGGTTTGCCGATCTTAAAGCGCGCGGGCCGTTCGCGGCCGCCATCATGCCCATTGGCGCGTATCAGCCGTGGATTCGCAATCACTGCACGCCGGAGCAGGCGGTGGCCCTGGCCGATGCCGCCGGCGCTCACTACCTGGTGCCCATGCATCACCAGACTTTCAAGCTCAGCGACGAGCCGATGCAGGAACCGCTCGCACGGTTGGAGGCAGCGTTGCAACGCGAACCGGAGCGGCTGGCGCTGAAGCGGGTGGGGGAGAGCTTTGTCGTGCCGCGAGCTTGACGCGGGGCGCGCCAAACCGCACTGTGTCCTCCCGCCGTCGCGGTTGATCGGCGAGACAAGTTTATGAGCAAGACGCGAAATCCATTGGACACCCGCCGGACGTTTGACCTGGGCAATGGCCGCCAGGGTTATTTCTATTCCCTCCCCGCGCTGGAAGAAGCTGGCTGGGGACAAGTCTCCCGGTTGCCGGTTTCGCTCCGTCTTGTGCTGGAAGCGGTGCTGCGTAATTGCGACGGCCAGCGCGTGAGCGAAGCGGCGGTTCGGGCGCTGGCCAATTGGCAACCCAACGCGCCGCGCACGGAGGAAATCCCGTTCGTGGT
>MWDV01000454.1 GCA_002070715.1 Verrucomicrobia bacterium ADurb.Bin118 | reverse complement strand
GCAGGCTGCATTTCGGACAATTCGCGTGGCAGAGGGAGATCAGTAGTCGCGCGGCTTCCATATTACGGCGAACGACAGAACTGAGCGACAGCCGCCCCGCCGTGATGACGCCCGTGACGACCAACAACCAGAGCGCTTAACCGAAGTCCGCGACTCTCGAACTGCAAAGCGGGGCGGCTGTTCGCTCCAGTGATCTTGTTAGCCCCTCTTTGCATTTCTCTTTCCTCTGAACCACACCAGCAAAACTCCCCCGCCAAGCAGCAGCGCCCACGTCGAAGGTTCGGGCACTGCGCCAGCGAGAATCGGCACGCCGGGGCGGGTCTCGTAGGCCCAGCCAATCACTCGCCCGCCGAAATCCCAGTTTTCAATTTGCAGCCAGCCGTAATGTAGACTCCCGCCGATGTTTAACTCAATCCCAGCGTAAGCGGTCTGGTATACCCACGGGCCAACGCAACCAAACGGCCACGCACAAGCTGACAAGGTCGCACCGCCTGCAGGTCCGCCCCCATCGTCCCATAGGAGACCGGATATGGCTGAATTCCCAGAAATGATTGCCCCTGCAGCGAGCGGCTCGACAAAGCTTCCGATGTCTGGTGGTGGTTCTGGCCGCACCAAGATTCGGCTGGCGTGCAAAGGGATCACCTTTGTCCACATTCCGGGTCTTGAGATACCGTCGAAAGCGAAGTCCGCTTGGCCATCGTTGTCAACATCAAGCGGTAGCCAAGCGAATGCGTATGAAGGCGGTGGCGCTGGCTGGACGTAAACAATTGTGCCCTGGCTGTGGGCGGCGCCGGCGAAAGCCAGCACCGACCCAAGCAGGGAGAGACCGCTGATGATTCGTGGGCAGATTCTCATGGCACCTCGATCACCCGGAAGAACCGGTGCGGTTGCTGGGCGTCATGCGGCAGCGTCACGCTCACGTTCGTCCGCGCCGCGTTGACCACCCCGCCAATGTCCGTCCAGCCCGGCCCCTCCACGTTGTTGCGATACTGCACCTGGTAGTTCTGCCCCACCACCGCGTCCCAACTCATCATCAGCGTGTTCGTCCCCGTCACGGCAAAGTCTGTGATTCGCAGCGCCGGCTTGGGTTGCGGGATTGTGCCGCTTAACACAATCGAATCCCACTGCGGCAGCCCGCTCCACAGGTTGGTCCCTTTGTGAGTGATGCGCACGGTGTAAACCCCGTTGGCCACCGCATTCGTGATGACCACCTGTTCCACGTTGTCCCGGTTGTTGTCGGCCCGCGTGGCCGCGTTGGTTCGCGTCACCGGGTCAAGCACCCAGGGAAAGTTGGTCGCCCCGGACGGACTGATGACCCGCAAATCCAGATCGTTCACCAGCTTCAGTGCTGGCGAATCCACCGTGAACACGCTCTCGGCAGCTCCGGGAGCGTCCGTCCAGGCGTGTGTGATCCGCAACTCGTTCGTGCCGCCAGCGGCTACGACAGGTAACTCGATGATGCCGCCCGGCTCCAGTCGAACCTCCTTGAGGAACGCCTTCCAGCCGTTGGTCGCGCTCTGGCCCAGCAGCAAGGCTGCCCGACGTGTGTTCATCAATCCCCAGCCAAACCGGTAATCCGGCCCCGGATGCGGCCCGGCTTCATCGGCGGTGTGGATGACCAGCGCCTTCCACGTCGAGGCCCGCAGCGGAGGTGCTTCAGGGTGCAGTTGCTCGTATCGCTGGCGAAGGAGATTGATTGAACCGGTGACGCTCGGCGCAGCGAAACTCGTCCCTGAGCGGACGTTTACGTCGTTGTCCGCGTCCGAGTCGGTCGTGATCAACTGCACGCCGTCAGCCACGACGTCGGGCTTGATTCGTCCGTCATCCGTTGGCCCGCAACTGCTGAACGTGCGGCCCGCATCGTCCTGCCCGAGCACAACCTGGTTGGCATTGGTGTAGCCCCCGGGAATGGGAAAGACCGCCCCAACGGTCAAAATGTTCTTGGCGGTTCCCTCGGGTGAAACGGTGTCAAAACCGCCTGCATCGCCGTCCAATTGCCGCACAACATTGGTGACCAAGTTGGTCACAATGAACTGACCTTGGAGAGCAAACGCGATATGCGGCACCGGCTGATTCGTCGGCCCCTCGTTCTGGTCATTGCCCGCCGCCCACACCGTCAGGTAAAACGGGTTGTCGTAGGTGATGCTGTCAAACTCCCGCGTCACCGAATTGTATTGCCCAAACTTCGGGTCTTGGTTCGGGTCTATGAAGGGGAATCCCCACCAGCGCCACAGGTTCGTGCTCAACTGCTGCCATCCGCTCAACGAACCGTATGAGTGGTTGGACAATTCGATGGCATTCGTAACCACTGCGCCGCGCATTTCGGTGGCGTCATTGTTAAACCCCCACGAACCCAGCGGCGCCTGATACGCCATGCCGCGCATGGCGTTGGAAATCAGATACCAGTTGCCGCCAGAGAAGACCCACACGGGCAGAAGCCCCGACGCCGCCAGCGTGCCCGCCACCCCCGTGGCGTGGAAGTTGAGGTTCGTCTCGCCGTCCATCCGCGTCACCCGGTTGGTGAACTCCAGGTGCGTGGTGCGCACCGCGCCCTCATCCCACATGCCAAAGAACGTGTTCGTGCCCGTGAGATTCAAGCCCGTGTCCCCGCCGGGCCGCACCCGGTCGGTGGAAATCGTGCGCGCCGCGTTGAGATTGAACGTGCCCTTGTAAACTGGCAAACCGTCCAACACCGCCTCCAAGTAGGCGGCGCGGCCATCCTCCAGCGGAACTTTAAGCGGATTCCCCGTCTCCTTGGCCCACTGCTCCGCTTCCTTGCGCCGTGCTTCCGCCTCTGCCTGCTTCTCGGCCAACGTCTCTGCCACCAATAGCCGGTGGCCTTCCACGATGCCCCACGCGGTGGCGGGCGAACCATCGCGGAAGCTCAACGGCTCATGCAACGTGGGCAGGAACCGCTGCCGTGTTCGTTCCCACAGTTCCGCCTGCGCTTTGGCGGCCGCCTCTTGCGCGGCCTTGGCAAGCACCGGGTCAGCCGCAATGGCGGCGGCATGTGCCGCCGCCTCCGCGAGCCGTTTGCGGGCCTCGGCCTGCTCCGGCGTGTCGGGAATGCCCGTGTCGTCAAAGACGAAAATGCCCGGCGCGATTTCGACGACCTCAAGGTCGGGAAACGGATTGAACGGCCAAGGCGGACTCCACTCGAAATCCTTGGCCGAATAATACGTGCCGGGAATGGGCGGCTTGTCCTGTTGTTGTGCGAAGCTCGCGCTGGCCAGGGCCAGCGCCGTCACTGCGATTGCGATTCCTTTCGTGGTTCTGGTCTTGGTTTTCATGGTGGCGGTTCGGTTTGCTGTGCGTGTTCTATTCGTCCGCGACGTCACGGGCGAACGTCCAAGCTCAGCGACCGCCGGGACAGCGGTGGTGACGCGCAAAGGCGACGTGGAATTACCTGAATCGTGGAACGGACTGCGCCCACGGCGGTTCGCTGCAGCGCATGGTTAGGCGGCATTGGTAACTCCTCTCTGTGAACGTCGCAAGACGAGAAGTGCCGGAAGCACGAACACACCTGCGATGAACGCGAACCAAACAGTGTAAACAAACCACTCGGGAGCGCGGTAGTAATCGCGCAACACGCCGTCGAGCGAATTGGACTCGGGGTGAATAAACGGCGGCATCCAAGAGATGAGGAATGGTGGCGCGTCATCCCAGCAATGGTAAAGCGTCGTAGGTGCGATGAAAAGCCAGGCGGTGGCGAAAAGGAGAAACGAGACGGGCAAGCCCGCGACGTAAACAAGAATGCGCTTGGTAGTGCTCATGCGCGTGATGCCGCCTAACGTCCAAGCTCACCCACACCTACGCACGGCTGGCACGCAGCCTGCAGAAGCAGGATGTGTGACAGACGCCGCACGCGTTGCGCGTGCGGGTAGGTGTTGGGTGCAGCGCCTTGTTCGGACTATTTCTTTTTGAAGATAATCGCATCGCCTGAGTCTGGATCGCCGAAGCCAAAAATCAATCCCTCAACCTTCTTGGTGCCAGTAAAACCTGGGGAACTGAGATACACTGGGAGACCAGAAAGACGAATTCCCTGATGATCCTTGATGTGTCCTGATCCGTCACTGATGCCTCCGACCACAGCCTGCTTCCAAGTGGTGTCGAGAGGACGAAAGTCCTCAAAACGATATTCGAAGCCCTGACGGGTTTCTGAAAAATAGGGGAAATTCGATGCAGTGAGTCGCCCGTCTGAGTAAATATGCACTGTGGGTGGGGAAGGAAGAGCTTGAATTTTCTCACGGATGCCAGCCGCGTAACTTTCCATATATATCTGCGACAGCTCATACTCGCCCTCAATATCTCCTACGGATGGTTTCTCCGTTGTGTATGTGCGCGCATGAGGGTCATACTGACAACCGGAAAGAGTCAAGAGGGCAAGGAGACCGAAGAGAAGCTTCATATATTTACCGAACAGTAGTAATGGGACAAAGTTACCCGGCAAAAGACAAAGTTGTTTTTACCGTTCATCTTGACCAAAGCATAATTGCATCGGGGCCTAAAGCAAGCCTTCATTTCAGGGGCTTCCGGCGTGCCAAGGTCACTCAGAGCACCTCAGGAGGCCACCACTTTCAGCTTGCCCGATTGGCCGGACCAAAGACAAAGTCAGCTTGTCCTTTTACTGATGGCCACGCAGCCAGCATCATCGGCGTCGTCTCCCGCCCGGGCGGTGTGGTTTCCGCGTTGGGCGGAGGTCTTGGCGCAGGAGGATCTGGCCATCGAGACGCGGGAACGCTATCGCGTGGCTCTGCTCCAGTATCTGCGGTTTTGCAAGGAGTCCCGGCAGCGGGCCACGGTGGCCTCGGCGCGGCAGTTCATGCAGGAACAGGAAGCCGCACGCCGCTTGGACGCGGCGGGCCTGGCCGAAGGGAAGGCGGCGTTGAACTGGTTTTTTCGCGCGGCGAAGCAACAGATCAGGTCCGCCACCACCCAGGTTGCGCCGCCACCCGCCGAGGGCGAATTGGCGATGACGGGTTTGCCCACGCTCGGAGCGGCTGACCTGGGGCGGACGGATTGGGAACGGCGTTTGATTCGGGAGTTGCGTGGGCGGCATTATCGGTGGCGCACGGAGGAGACGTATCGCGGTTGGGCGTGGCGGTTTGTCCGGTGGTTGGGAGGGCGTGGCCTCACCTTGGAGCAGGCGGCGGAGACGGAGGTCCGGGAGTTTCTTTCAGAACTGGCCACGCGGCAGCGGGCTTCCGCCTCGGGGCAAAAGCAGGCGTTGAACGCACTGGTGTTTTTCTTGCGCGATGCGTTGGGGCGCACGTTGGGTGCCTTTGGCGAATTCCAACGCGCGCGCCGGGTGACGCGCGTGCCGGTGGTGCTCACACGGGAGGAATGCCGACGCTTGTTCGCGGCGCTGGAAGGCGTGCCACGGCTGATGGCGGAGTTGATGTATGGTAGCGGACTACGCTTAACCGAATTGCTCGGCTTGCGGATCAAAGACGTGGACCTGGAGCGGGGGCAACTGGTGGTGCGCGCCGGGAAAGGCGACCAGGACCGCGTGACGGTGCTGCCGGAATCGTTGACCGAACGATTGCGGGCGCATCGGGACCGGCTGCGGGGATTGCACACCGAAGATCGGGCGGCGAACGCGCCGGGCGTCTGGCTGCCCGAAGGGTTGGAGCGGAAGTATCCGAAGGCCGGCGAGTCCTGGGAATGGCAATGGTTCTTCCCCTCGCGCCAACTCATGAAGGACCCGCGCAGCGGCCTTCGCCGTCGTCATCATGTGTTGGATGCCACCTTTCAGCAGACGATTCGCCAAGCGGCCCGCAAAGCGAAACTGGACAAACGCGTGACGCCGCACGTGCTGCGGCACAGTTTCGCCACGCATTTACTGGAGAGCGGCACCGACATCCGCACCGTTCAAGACCTCCTTGGCCACAAAGATGTGAGCACGACGCAAATCTACACGCATGTCATGCAGAAACCGGGATTAGGAGTGAAGAGTCCGTTGGATGGGTGAGGAGATTGAGGTTGCACGGGGATAATGAGACTGCGCCACTCACGCAGGCGGCTTGCGGCGCACGGCGATGGTTTCCGCAAACAGACCGAGGACGTGCGTGCGCGACAGCGCCCCGACAAGGCGCATGCCTTTCAAAGTGCTGACCACCGGGATGTTTTGTTGCTGGCAGGACCGGCGACCCGATGACGGGGCGCGGTATGAGGCGGCGCGGCGCCAAGCGGGCAGCCCGGTGGTGGCGTTGTTCGACCGCGTGGACCTGGGCAAAAGCCCTTGCAAACACCCCGCGAAAAAATCCTAAAAAAGTCCTTGCCGGATTACCTCAGAGGTGAGCTCCGGCCCTGGTCAGCGCGGTTCTCAACTGGCAACCGCTTGACCTCGCCCAATGCCACCGCTGCTACTTACCAAAACTCCTCCATCGAGGACCCGATGTTCCCAGCTTTCCCTCAAGCGGCAGCGCAAAGTTAGCCCGGTGTCCCATTTGTCTCTCGGATGGCGGCTCCGGTTCTCCCCCGCGAACAGCAGAATAATCCCGCTTGGAAACTCAGTGGCGAAAATGGCGGGTGCCGGTAAACGCCATGGCCATGTTGCGGGCGTCGGCGGCGGCAATGACTTCGGCATCCCGCACCGAACCGCCGGGTTGGATGGCTGCCGTCGCCCCGGCTTCGGCGGCCGCGATCAAGCCGTCCGGGAAAGGGAAAAACGCATCGCTGCACACCACACTCCCGGTCAGCGATAATTTGGCTTCGCCGGCTTTCCACACCGCAATTCGGCTGGAGTCCACCCGGCTCATTTGTCCCGCCCCAATGCCCAATGTCCGATCCGCCGCGCAATAAAGGATCGCGTTCGATTTCAGATGCTTCACGATGCGCCAGCCGAACTGCATCGCCTGCAATTCTGTTTCCGTGGGTTGCCGTTGCGTGACGATCTTTAACTCGGCGGGCGTCGTCACTTTCAAGTCCCGCTGTTGCATCAGGAAAGAGTCCGCGCCCACGCTGCGCACGTCCCACGGTTGGGCGGCCGACAGCGGTCGCAGCGCCTTGAGCAGCCGCAGATTTTTTTTCTTTTGCAGCAATGCCAGCGCGTCAGGGGTGAAATCCGGCGCCACAATGACTTCGCTGAAAATTTCAGCGATGGCCGCCGCACAATCGGCATCCAACGGGCGGTTGACCGCAATAATGCCGCCGAACGGCGCCTGCCGATCCGTGGCCAACGCCTTGTCCCAAGCCGCGCGCAGCGTTGTGCCCTGGCCCACTCCGCAAGGGTTCGTGTGTTTGAGAATCGCCAGCGTGGGAGGCGCGCCTTCGAATTCCCCGATCAACGCCGCGGCTGCGGTCAGGTCCAGGATGTTGTTGTAGGACAGTTCCTTGCCGTGCAGTTGCTGGAAGTATTCGCCAAATTTTCCGTATAGTGCGGCGGCTTGATGGGGATTTTCCCCGTATCGCAATGATTGCGCCAGCGGCGCCGCCACGGTCAACGTTTGCGGCAGGCCGGGGTCGCTCGCTTCCTTCTGGAACACCCGCTCCAAGTGCGCGGTGATGGCAGCGTCGTAAGCTGCCGTGCGGGTAAAAACCTTCACCGCCAACCGCCGGCGCAAGGCCAAAGTGGTCTGGCCGGTGGCTTGGATTTGTTCGGCCACGGTTTCGTAATCGGCCGGATCCACGATCACGGTGACGCTCTCATGATTTTTCGCCGCACTGCGGAGCATGGAGGGGCCGCCGATGTCAATGTTCTCGATGGCTTCCGCCAGGCTGACGTTGGGTTTGGCCGTTGCCGTCTCAAACGGATAAAGATTCACCACCACCAGATCAATCGGCGCGATGTCATGCTGACGCACAGCGGCTTCGTGTTCCGCCTTGCCGCGCAGGTAGAGCAATCCGCCGTGGACCTTGGGGTGCAGGGTTTTGACCCGGCCATCCAACATTTCGGGAAAGCCGGTGTGTTCACTGAGGTCTTTGACGGTCAGCCCGGCTTCGCGAAGGACTTTGGCCGTGCCGCCGGTGGACAGCAGTTCCACCCCCGCCGCCGCCAGCGTTTGAGCGAAGGCCACCAGCCCGGTTTTGTCGGAAACCGAAAGTAGAGCGCGCGAAATTTTGTTCATTTTTAGTCTTCCGGGCCGTGGGGAGCCCGGGTTTGAAGGATTAAACATTCTCAAGGCCAGCCAGGGACATTGCCGTTCCCGCTGGTTCTCGCGGATCATCTGGCCATCCTGCCAACCATCCCGTTGTGCGGGATTAAGCCATAGGCGTGGAGGTTATGTCAATCTACGCATCGGCATCGGATGCGGCGCTTTGAATGAATCCCATTCAACCCCGCAGGTGCTTGGTGGGAGAAAGCAAACCACGCAAGAAGTCCGTCTCCCTCAATCTCAAACTTGTTTCCGGTTGGGACTTTCTCGCGTCCGCTTGTCAAGCGGTGCGGTCCGCGCGGGCAAACAACTTCTTGACGGCGAGGATGGCCGAAGCGAACTGGCCTACGCGCCCGATCCAACCGATGGGGGCGCGGCGCCGTCCGAGAGTGTTCACAATGACCATGCCCGCGCCCAAACCCAGCGCAGCGGTCCACAGGGGATGACGTCGCGCGGTTTGGGTTGCTTCGCCAACCCAGCGCTGGGGGGCGCGCAGATGCTGCCATTGGGCGGCGAGCAACAATCGGTTGACCTCGCTGTGCAACACGAGGAGTTCCTTCTGCACGCGCAACTGATCTAGTCCAGATTTTTGAAACATGCGCAATCCTTCTTTAGTTGGTCGAGCGTGGCGGAGAACGCGCGCCAGTGTTGGAGGCGGTTTCGGAGCGACCACAATGCGCCGATGGCCCCGGCGGCGTAGCCCAGCGTCAATAGCACCAGAATCAAGACCCGGTGTTCCTCCCAGAAAATCACCACCAAGGTCAACGTCAGCAGCACCAGCGTCATGGCCGCGCACAACACAGCCACGACCACCCGGAGAAGCACCGCTAACAGCCGCAGCCGTTCCTCTTTCAGTTCCAAGAGGAACAGCTCAAGGCGGTTGGTGGCCACTTCTCCGAGAGTCCGGAGCATCCGGCGGGCTGTGGCCACGAATCCGTCTTCCGCCGGTGGGGTGATGTGCATGGGTTAACGCCGTCCTACCAAGACGCCGATCAACAGGCCGACCCCGAAGGCGACACCTATGGATTCGTAAGGGTGTTCGCGGATGGTTTGATCGGCGATTTTGGCGCCGGCAATGGCTTTTTCCTCGAGCTGGTTGCAGGTGGTTTTGGCCGATTCCAAGGCGGAGGCGAGTTTTTTCCGCAGTTCAGCCATTTTTTCGCCGGTTTGCCCGGCGGTGGCTTGGAGCATGGCTTCTGCGTCGTGCGAAAGGACCTTCAGGTCCGCCACCAGTTTTTCCATATTGGCTTCATTCGTCATACACTGTTCCTTTCTTTTGCGGGTTCTCTGAAAATTGACCTGATGGGTCGCAAACGGCTGCGACCGGCACGGAAACTTATACTCAATTGGACTGCGATGCAGGCATAAAATTCACGCGGGCCGGCAAATGACGCCTCAATTTGCCTATTTTTGGCGGAAAAACGGGCAGGAATCCGGGACCGGGTCGGGCTGGGCTGGAAATGACGGAGGGCCAGGATTGCTCCCGGCCCTCAGTGGTGATGAGGTTTGGACGCCGTCACCCCGGCGCTCAGAAGGGTGGTGCGGCCAACTATGGGGGTCGCTGTTCGAACCGCACCACTAGCAAAACCTCTATACCAACCCTAAACGAACAGCGAAATCTTCGCTACACCCAACACTAGAATAGATGGTTTACGCACTCAATTTGTTCAAAAAATTTTTCACGAGGCTTCAATCGTCCCCAACTCCCTTTGGATGAAACGGTTGAAACCCGGCAAAACCCCATGAAATACGCCCGCAAACGCCACCCACAGTGACTTTTTTAATCCGTTCGGCACCGTCGGACTGTCTCTTTGGGCGGGTTTTTAGCCATTTGTTGTCTCTGGCGCAGATTTCGCAACGCGGCTTTCGCGTAAGCCGTCCACCCCTAAAAACCGACGGGCCGAGGTCAGCTTGCGCCCGCCCCAGCCCGTCGTGAATTAGACGTCAGGAATCGTTTAATTTTCTTCCGGAATCCGCATGCCGTAGAACGAGCGATAGACGAAGATCAACGCCACGGCCAGGAAGAACAGGCCAATGCCCGTTTTGACGGGCTGATTGGGCATGGTGACGGCGATTTCCACCGCCAGCAGTCCAAACAAGGTGGTGAACTTGATCACCGGATTCAGCGAAACCGACGAGGTGTCTTTGAAGGGATCGCCCACCGTGTCGCCCACGACGGTCGCGGCGTGCAGGTCCGTACCCTTCTGGCGCATGTCCACTTCCACAATTTTCTTGGCGTTATCCCACGCGCCGCCGGCGTTGGCCATGAAAATGGCCTGGAACAACCCAAAGAAGGCGATGGCCACCAGGTAACCAATGAAGAAGTGCGGATCAAAGAACGGCAGCGCCAGCGCCAGACAGAAGATCACGATGAAGATGTTCCACATGCCTTTCTGCGCATACACCGTGCAAATGCGGACAACCTCCTTGCTGTCGGCCACGGACGCCTTGGTTGCGTCCAGCCGGATGTTTTCCTTGATGTAAACCACCGCGCGGTAGGCCCCGGTCACGACGGCCTGGGTGGACGCACCCGTGAACCAGTAAATCACCGCGCCGCCCATCAGGAGTCCCAGCAGCAAGTGCGGATTCAACACACTCAACGCACTCATCACGTATTGGGCACCGGCGGTGAGTTGTTCGGTGGTGGGCAGGATGTTCCGGGCCAGTTCGAATTGATCGGCCACCCGCACTCCGATCAGCATCATGATGATGCCGAAAATCATCGTGGTGGCACCGACCACCGCCGTCCCGATGAGCACCGGTTTGGCGGTCGCTTTGAAGGTGTTGCCCGCGCCATCCCCCTTTTCGAGTTGATACTTGGCGTTCTCGAAATCGGGGACGAAACCAAAGTCTTTCTGGATCTCCTCTTTCACCCCTTTGTGGGCCTCGATTTGGCTGAGTTCATAGACCGATTGCGCATTGTCCGTCACCGGTCCGTAGCTGTCCACGGCGATGGTCACCGGCCCCATGCTCAGGAAGCCGAAGGCCACCAAGCCGAAGGCGAAGATCGGCGAGGCGAACGTAAAGTGCGCCGGCATGATGTCCAGCAACGCCTCGTTTTGTGAGAAATAGTAGGCAATGAACATGAGGAGCAGGATCACCAGTCCCATCCAAAAGGCGGAAAAATTGCCGGCCACGAAGCCCGACAAGATGTTCAACGACGCGCCGCCGTGCTGGGAGCAGTTGGTCACTTCCTTGACGTGCCGGGAGGTTGTGCTCACGAAAATCTTGGTGAACTCGGGGATCAGCGCGCCGGCCACCGTTCCGCAACTGATGATGACCGAAAGCACCCACCAGAGGCGGGGATCAAAGCCCGGTTGCTTGGCCAGCAGGAAGTAACTGGCGAGGAAGGTCAGGCCGATGGACACCGCCGAGGTGATCCAAACCAAGTGCGTCAACGGCGCTTCGAAATCGAAATCCTTCTGGCTGCCGTATTTCGCCTTACTGATCACTTCATTGAAGAAATAGGACACCAAGGAGGTGACGATCATCAGCGAGCGCATGACGAACAACCAGATGATCAAAGTGGCGCAGGCCGTCGGCTCAGTCGCCAGGGCCAGCGCGAGGAACACCACTAACGCCACCCCCGTCACGCCGTAGGTTTCAAAGCCGTCCGCGGTCGGTCCGACCGAATCGCCGGCGTTGTCGCCAGTGCAGTCCGCAATCACGCCCGGATTCTTCGGGTCGTCCTCGGGCAGCTTGAACACGATTTTCATCAAGTCCGAGCCAATGTCGGCGATCTTGGTGAAGATACCGCCGCAAATCCGGAGCGCGCTCGCCCCGAGCGATTCCCCAATGGCAAATCCGATGAAGCAGGGGCCGACCAGTTCCAGCGGCAAAAAGACCAGAATGCAAATCATGAAGAACAACTCCACGCAGACGAGCAGCAGTCCGACACTCATCCCGGAGCGCAACGGGATGCCGAGCGTGGCCAGCGGGTTGCCCCGGAGCGCGGAGAACGAGGCGCGCGAATTGGCGACCGTGTTGATGCGGATGCCAAACCAGGCCACGGTGTAGCTGCCGAGAATGCCCAAGATGGAAGCCAGCAAAATCACGATCACCCGAAAGGCCACGGCGCCGCCGCTCAACGGCACGCCGGCGGCATCCTCGTGATGGGTCAGGAAGCCGAAGTAATACACCATGCAGGCGCCGATCAAAACCCACAGAATGGCGAGAAATTTGCCTTGCTGGATGAGATAGGTTTTGCAGGTCTCCCAAATAATGCTCGACACATCGCGCATCGTTTTGTGAACCGGCAGGGCCTTGGTCTGCAGGTATTGAATCATGCCGAAGGCCGCCCCAATCAGGCAGATGATCAATCCCCCGTACAGCAGGTGAACCCCGTTGAAGCCGCCCAAGCCCTCAAATTGGATGGCTTTCAGATTGGGAATCATGATGTTCGCTTCGCTGGCAAGGGTGGCCAGCGAACCAGTAAGCAGGGTTGCCAGGACGGCGCCCCCGACGCGCAAAGAGTTGTGTTTTCTCATAGAAATAGTTCCGGCCAGCGTGCCGCCCGAACACCCGCTTGCCAACACTTTTTTTGCGCGGGACTAACCGGATCTTGCCTGATTCGGGCGACGACAGCCACGAGATCGCCCGTTTTTCTCGTCTCGGGGAGATTCTGTCGCTTGTCGAGGCCTGACGCCTGCTGCTCGGGAAGAGAACGGCTGGCTGATCGCGGATATCGGGACGACAAGGATGACATTTATCACCGGGCTGAAAAAGGAAACCCCCAAGGCGACATTTTGACGCAGCACGAAGGGAGGGATGCCGACTGGGTACGTTGTCAGGAAAGGTTGTTGGCCCGACAAAAAACAAACCGGGCAGGACATGAAATCCTGCCCGGCGTTGAATGGGGAATG
>MWDV01000453.1 GCA_002070715.1 Verrucomicrobia bacterium ADurb.Bin118 | reverse complement strand
GCGTTTGGTGCCGTCATAGACGTAGTCCGTGGAATAATGAACCAGCAGCGCGCCGATTTGTTTGGCCGCCTCGGCGAGGATGCCGGGGGCGAGGCCGTTGATGAGCAGGGCGCGGTCGGGTTCGCTCTCGGCTTTGTCCACGGCGGTGTAGGCGCCGGCGTTGACCAGGATTTGAGGCTGATGTTCCAACACGAGTTTGCGTAGCGCCGCTCCCTCGGCGAAATCTATCTCCGGATAGTCCAGCGCCCAAACCTGTCCCAGCGGTGCGAGAGTGCGTTGAAGTTCCCAGCCCACCTGGCCGTTTTTACCGAGCAACAATATCTTGGGGAGGTCCATGCGGGTTTAGGGGAAAAGTTTTTCCGCGGGGATGTCTTGTAATCGCCAACCGCGTTGGTCTTTCTCCGACAACACCGGATCGGCGAGCGGCCATCGGATGCCGATGTCCGGGTCGTTCCACGCCAGGGTCACCTCGTGTTCCGGCGCGTAAAACGCAGTGCATTTGTAAAAGAACAACGCCGTTTCGCTCAGGACCGCGAAGCCGTGCGCAAAACCCGGCGGGATGAAGAATTGCTGTTTGTTTTCCGCCGAGAGAGTAACCCCCTGCCACCGGCCGAAGGTGGGCGAACTCCGGCGCACGTCCACCGCCACATCAAACACCTCGCCCTGAAGAACCGAAACCAGCTTGGCCTGAGCCGAGGGATTTTGAAAGTGAAGCCCGCGCAACGTGCCGCGGCGGGAGAACGAGAGGTTGTCCTGCACAAACGGACCGGGGATGCCCGCGTCGCGGTAGCGCCGTTCGTTCCACGATTCCAGAAAGAATCCGCGCGTGTCGCCGAACACCCGGGGTTCAATGAGGCGCAAACCCGCGATTTCAAACTCGGTGACGTTCATACGGCACGCTTGGCCTCCGCGATGACTTCCCGTTCGAGATAGGCGCGGTATTCGCACTGCGGCATCCGGGAAGCGAGTTCCTCCAACTGTGGCAGTTGCAGGAATCCTTGGCGGAACGCGGCTTCTTCGGGGCAGCCGATTTTGATGCCCTGCCGTTTCTCAATCGTCTGCACATACGCCGAGGCCTCGTGCAGACTGCTGCTGGTGCCGGCATCCAGCCACGCGAACCCACGCCCCAGCCGGTACACCCGTAAGCCGCCCCGCCGCAGATATTCGACGTTCACATCGGTGATCTCCAGTTCGCCGCGGGCAGACGGGTTCAAGTCCCGGGCGATCCCAACGACGTCGTTGTCGTAGATGTAAAGCCCCGGTACGGCGTAGTTGCTCTTGGGTTGCTTCGGTTTTTCCTCGATGGAAATGGCCTTGCCCTCGGCGTCGAATTCCACGACGCCGTAGCGTTCCGGATCGTGGACGTGATAGCCAAAGATCACTGCGCCGGTTTGGAAATCCGCAAACGCGCGCTGAAAACTGTCGCCGCCGTAAAACACGTTGTCGCCGAGGATGAGCGTAACGGCGTCCTGGCCGATGAAAGTGTCGGCGATGCGGAAGGCCTGGGCAATGCCCTCGGGCCGGGCTTGTTCGCGGTATTCGATGCTCAAGCCCCACTGGCTGCCGTCCCGGAGCAACTGCCAGAACCGCGGCAAATCCTGGGGCGTGGAGATGAGACAAAACTCCCGGATGCCGCCCTCGATCAACGTCGTGAGCGGATAATAGACCATGGGCTTGTCATAAACCGGTTGCAGTTGTTTGCTGGCGACCAGGGTGAGCGGAAACAGCCGCGAGCCCGCCCCGCCCGCGAGGATGATGCCTTTCATGACGGGAAGCTTATCCGGCAGCGGGCAAAGCGCAACCGGGAACCGCTTTTCGTTCTGGATTCCCAGTGGGGCTTGCATGAAACTGGGCCGCCAATGAAGCGAACGCACCATTGCAATGAACTCCGCCCCGCCCACGCGGGACAGCTCGTGACGTTGACCGGCTGGGTTCACTCCCGCCGGGATCTCGGCGGGGTGATTTTTATTGATATTCGCGACCGCGAAGGCCGCACCCAGACCGTGTATGATCCGTCTGATTTACCGGCGGAGGTATTCGATCGCGCCGCCGCGTTACGCAGCGAATGTGTCGTGGCCGTCACCGGCCTGGTGCGGTTGCGTCCGGCGGGAACGACCAATCCCAAGATTGCCACCGGCGAGATCGAAGTCGTCGCCCAGGCGCTTGAGGTGCTCAACACCGCCGACGTGTTGCCGTTCCCGGTGGACGATCCAGACGCGGCCGGCAAGGTGAACGAGGAACTGCGGTTGAAGTATCGCTACCTCGATTTGCGCCGGCCGGAAATGACGCACAACCTGCGGCTCCGTTCCAAAGTGGCCACCGCCACCCGGGTGTTCCTGGACGAACAAGGCTTCCTCGAAGTGGAAACACCGACGTTGTTCAAGTCCACACCCGAAGGCGCGCGGGAATTCGTCGTGCCGTGCCGGACGAATCCCGGTTTGTTTTACGCGCTGCCGCAGTCGCCGCAGCAGTTCAAACAGATCCTCATGGTGGCGGGCGTGGAAAAGTATTTCCAGCTTGCGCGGTGTTATCGCGACGAAGATTTGCGGGCGGACCGGCAACCGGAATTCACGCAGATTGACCTCGAGATGAGTTTCATTGAGCGCGAGGACATCTACACGCTGATCGAGGGCCTGTTGCAACGCATTTGGAAGACCGCGTTGAATGTGGACATCCCGACGCCGTTCAAGCGACTCTCGTTCCAGGAAGCCATGGACCGCTACGGCATGGACAAACCGGACACGCGCTTCGCCATGGAGTTGGCGGATTTCACCGAGGTCTTCCGGGCGAGCGCGTTCAAGGTGTTCAGCGGTGCCGTGGCCAACGGCGGCGTTGTGAAGGCGATCAATGTGAAGGGCTTCGCCGACGCCACCCAAGGCCAGATCGAGGCGATGACCGAAACCGCCCGAAGCTTTGGCGCGAAAGGGCTGGCCTTCATCAAAATTGAAGACGGGGAATGGAAATCGCCCATCGTCAAGTTTCTGACCGAAGCCGAGAAGGCCGCGCTCCAAACGCAACTGAACCTTGAGGAGGGGGACTTGGTTCTGTTCGCCGCCGATCAATGGCTTGTCGCCTGCGAAATCCTCGGTCGCATTCGTCTCTATGCCGCCGATATTCTCAAACAACGCGGTCAATTGAAGATTCCGGCGGACCGGTTTGATTTCCTGTGGGTGGTCGAGTTTCCGTTGCTCAGTTTCGACAAGGAAAACAACCGCTGGTATTCCAGCCATCATCCGTTCACCGCCCCGGTGGCGGAGGACATTCCCCTGCTCAAGACCGATCCGAAAAAGGTTCGCGGCCAGCATTACGACATCGTGGTGAACGGCGTCGAGTTGGGCGGCGGCTCGATTCGTATTCACCAGCCCGACGTACAAAAAACCGTATTCGAAGAGGTCCTGCAAATTCCGCCGGACTTGGTGAAAGCGCGGTTTGGTTACATGCTGGAAGCGTTTCGCTACGGTGCGCCGCCGCACGGGGGGATCGCGCTGGGTTTCGATCGGTTGATTGCGATCCTGTGCGGCACGCCGAGCATCCGCGACGTCATCGCCTTCCCGAAGACCGCCAAAGGCACCTGCCTGATGACGGAATCCCCGGGCAGTGTCGAGCCGAAACAACTGCGGGAACTTTACCTGGAATTAAAAGCGCCCAAACCCCAATAGCCCAAACGGCGCGGGGGGGGGGGAGTGGCCAACGCAGGGAGCGGTTCAACAAGTCTTCGCGCCCGGGTCGGCGGGCGGGAGTTGCCGGCGGTTGAACGCCACACAATCGGCGTACCGCACACCCTGTCCGCCAAAGATGTCCAGCGCGGAGCCGATCGTCAGATCAATTTTGCCCCGACCGATCCGGGTGACGTCTTCCAAATCTTGCAGGGACGCGGCGCCGCCGGCGTAGGTCGTGGGCCGGGGCATCCACGCGGCCAGTTTTTCCACCAGTTCCCGGTCAATCCCGCGGCACTGTCCTTCCACGTCCACCGCGTGAATGAGGAACTCCGCGCACCACGGAGCCAGGACGCGCAAGGTTTCGGCGGTCACCGCCAGCTCGGTGAATTTTTGCCAGCGATCCGTGACCACCCAATAGTCTGCTCCGCGTTTCCGGCAGCTCAAATCCAACACCAGCCGCGCCGCGCCGATCCGCTTCACCAGCGATTCCAAACGCGCCCAATCCACGCGGCCACCGTGAAAAACCCAACTGGTCACGATGACCTGCGCCGCGCCGGCGTCCAGCCAGGCCGGGGCGTTTTCCAGATTCACACCGCCGCCCACCTGCAAACCGCCCGGATACGCGGCCAGCGCGGATTGCGCCGCCGCCTCGTTGCCCGGGCCCAGCAGGATGACGTGCCCGCCCGTCAACCCATCGCGTCGGTACAAATCCGCATACCACGCGGCGGGGCGATCGGAGACAAAGTTCGTCCGCAACGTGCCGGGCGTTTCCGCGAGGGTGCCGCCGACGATTTGTTTCACCCGGCCCTCGTGAAGATCAATGCAGGGACGGAACATGCTTCGAGGCTAGAAGTGCGCCGCGAGAGTTCAAAGCGAAAACTGCAGTGCCCTTGGGAAAGACCGGAGATACGGAATTCGATTTGAAATTCTGCATTGCCGCCGCATTGCTGGCTTTGTGCTGAGCGCATGGCGCGGGCGAGCAAACTGTTGGCAGACGGTTCGAGCGTGAAGGAAACGGCGGGACTATTGGGCTACATGAACCAGCACCACTTTTCCCGGCACTTCAAGAAATACCCCAGCCATTGTCCCAGCGCCCATGCCGCCATCGCGAGATCGTGCTATGAGGCTAATTCCAAGGCGTCCACCGGCGGGTGAATTGTCCCTGCCTGGGCAGAATGTCCCGATTGGATACAAAATGTCGCGTTTAGACACCTGTTTACGCTTCCCACAGGTGAGGGTGCGCGTTGTAATCAGCAGAAGTTGAATCGGTGAGTGCGTGAAAAATCCGGGGCACAGAGCGCGGTTAACGGTACAATGCAGGAAAAGCAAGCGGTCCAAGATTGGACATGCGGCGGATGCCGCTTCCGCCGACATGTGACTTGCATGCCAGGCACATCCAACAAGCTAAAGTTGAAGAAGGCAGCATGAGAAACGCGCCGACAACAGACAAGCTGTCCCGAGGGGAGTCCTCGGTGCAACGGTCGCTTTGCTCGCCCTTGGAGAAACACGAAGCGATGGCCAATATGTCAGAACTAAGCCGGAACGATGCAGTTGATCCAGGTGGAACGGCCAACCTGGCCGTTCTGGGCGGCAACCTGCCGCCCAGCCGAGCGCACGGAGATCGCACACCATTTGGTTCGCACTCTTTGCGTTCAGCTGTCGGGCTGGTAGCCCGACAGAACGGGCCAGTGGCCCGTTCCACCCAAACTCCAATCGAATCGTTCCGGCAGAACTGTAGACCCCTTCCCGGTGGCGCGATACGAGTGGCGCCTCCGAGTGAGTGGGCTCCCGTTCCGCCTGACTTATTTGGCCGCGGCCGTTTTCCTTCTCTCAGCACAAGTCGCTTTGTTTCCGGTAGCAGGTCACGCCTTTACGAACTACCGAGTTCTGGGGGTTGTTGATTGGGAGGAGAGGCTTGGAAAAGAGCCGGCCCATCACCGTTCTGATTTTGCGCTCTTCCGGGTTCATAGTGGGTAAAGGTCGAGCTTTCCGCAGAAGAACAGGATGCGGTTGCGGAAATTTTCAAAGCTGCGGA
>MWDV01000452.1 GCA_002070715.1 Verrucomicrobia bacterium ADurb.Bin118 | reverse complement strand
GTCCGGTCGTGGATTGACAAAAACACCGGCGGCATCGTCTATGCCGAGGCGTTCGATGCCCATGGAAAGTTGTTGAAAGAATTCCTGCCCAAGACGGTCAAAAAAATTCAAGACCGCTGGGAGCTGAAGGAAATGGAAATCATCAACCGCCAGACCGGTTCCCGCAGCCGGTTGGTGTTTGAGTTGGAGCCCCAGTAACGACCGCCACGGATTGAATCCGCCTGGGGTCTCGTCAGCGGCCAATTCAGATCGGCAAATCGTTCCGCAACGAACGCATCACCGCAGCCATCGCCAACGCGGTTTGAGCCGCTTCCCGCCCCCGGTTATGGCGCGGGTCCAGGCACCGTTTGCGCGCCTGATCCACGTTTTCCAACAACAACACTTCGTGGATCACGGGCATTTCGTGTTCGAGCTGAATTTGCATCAGCGCCGTGCTCACCGCCTCGCCGATGTGCGCCGCATGCGCGGTTTCGCCGCGGAGGATGACCCCCAGGCAAATGATGCCGTCAAGCTGGGCCCCCGCCCGGCGGGCCAACGCCTTTGCCACCACCGGAATTTCGTAGGCACCCGGAACACGAACCACCCGCGCCGTGGCCTGGGCCTGACGCAGTTCCGTCTGGGCCCCGCGCAGCAGAGCCGTCACATAACGATCATTGTAACGCGAGGCGACGATAGCAAAGTGTCCGCCGGTGGCAGATGGTTTGCGCTGACGAACCTGTTTCAACATGGTGGCCACAAGTTAAGGTGAGGCAGTAGCAACGGCGAGCCAAAACCCGATGGATCACAACCTAACTATTCCGCGCCCCGCCTCAAAGGAGATGGCCCATTTTCTCCCGTTTGGTTTTTAAATAGCCCGCATTGTGGGGATTGGCCGGCATGCGGATGGGCACCTGCTCCACGATCACCAAACCGTGCCCGTCCAAGCCAACCAGTTTCTTCGGATTGTTGGTTATCAGGCGGATGGTGGTCAGGCCGAGGTCGGCCAGGATTTGCGCGCCCAAGCCGTATTCGCGGAGGTCCATCGGGAAGCCGAGTTTCTGGTTCGCTTCCACGGTGTCGAGCCCTTGTTCCTGAAGTTTGTACGCCTTGATCTTGGGTTCGAGCCCGATGCCGCGGCCTTCCTGGCGCATGTACAGCACCACGCCGCGCCCGGCTTCGGCCACCTGGCGCATCGCCTGATGCAGTTGCGGGCCGCAATCGCATCGGCGCGAACCAAACACGTCGCCGGTCAGACATTCGCTGTGAACGCGCACCAGCACGTTCTTCGCACCCGCCACCTCGCCGCACACGAGGGCGAGATGATGCTGCCCGTCCAAACGCGAGCGATACAGATGCAGATCGAATTCGCCATGTTCCGTCGGCAACTTCACCACTTCCACCAGCTCAACGAGTTTCTCCCGGGTGCGCCGGTATTTGATGAGGTCCTCAATCGCGCAAATCTTCAACTTGTGCCGGGCCGCGAATTTCCGCAGTTCGGACAACCGCGCCATCGTGCCGTCGTCGCTCATGATTTCGCAGATCATCCCGATGGGCCGGCAGCCGGCCAGTTTGATGAGGTCCACGGCGGCCTCGGTGTGCCCGGCGCGTTGCAGCACGCCGCCCGGTTTGGCGCGCAACGGGAAGACATGCCCCGGCGCAATGAGGTCATCCGGCACGGCGGTGGGATCGGCCATGATCCGGATGGTTTCCGCCCGGTCCGCCGCACTGATGCCGGTGCTGATGCCGCGCGCGGCGTCCACGCTGACTTGAAAATCCGTTTTGAACGTGTCGCGGTTGTCCTTGACCATCTGGCCGATGCCCAGTTGCTGCAGCCGCTCCGAAGTGGTGGGCACGCAAATGAGTCCCCGGCCATGCTTGGCCATGAAATTGACCGCCTGGGGCGTGACATGCTGCGCCGCCATGATCAAGTCGCCCTCGTTCTCGCGGTCGGCGTCATCCACCACCACGACCATCCGGCCTTTCCGGAGGTCAACAATGACGGACTCAATGGAATCAAAACGAACCTTCATAAACACCCTCAAGCTACGCGAGCGCCGGGCAAAGGCGAGCCGCAAAAAACTATCGGGATGTCATCCAGTTGGGAGATACCGTAGTTCGCGTGCGGAGGGAAAATCGGAATCCGTTTTCGATCTGGTAAGGCCAGTAATGATTCGCAACGTCACTGGCACAGCAAAACCGGCTTCAAGCGTCCCGTGTATTTTCCAGCCCGGTTTCACTCGCATCCGAGCTGGCCAACCGGGCCAATTGCGCCGCGTAACCGTCGCGGAACGTCGGATACTTGAGTGTGTAACCCAGTTCCCTGAGCAAGCGTTGGTTGGCAACGCGTTTGTGGGTCGCACCACGTTGACGGGAAGCCCCCGGGTCTTCGGGCACAGTGGGCGGCAGCGGCAGATGGAGTTGTTGCGCCAGCCACGCATACACCTCGCGTTGTCTGGCGGGTTCGTCATCGCACACATTGTAAACCGTCCCCGGTTGACCGCGCTTCAGGGCGGCCAGAATCGCGCCCACAACATCGTCACGGTGAATCAAGTTCACCCAGCGCCGGCCTTCGCCTTCCATCCGCGCCTCACCCCGCAACAAAGCGCGGAGATGAAACCCGCGGCCCGGACCGTAAATCCCTGCCAACCGCAGGATGACGGCGGGGAAATTGCGCTGGCGGGCGGCAGCCAACAGTTCCCGTTCGGTTTCGACCAATACCCGCCCGGTTTCGGTTTGCGGTGCTGTCGGGCTGGCTTCGGTCACGCGCGAGCCGTCGTTCTGGCCATACACCCCCGTGCTGCTGGTATAAACAAATTTCCGCGGCGGCATGGATGCCAGCCAAGCGAGCAAGTTGCGGGTGCCCGCCAGATACACGCGGCGATAATCCGCCACCGACCCGCTGCCGGCCGCCGCGCAATTCACGACCCAATCAAAGTTACGGGGCAAGGCGGTCAGCGTTTCGGGTCGGGTAATGTCGGCCGGCACGGGTTGGATCCCCACCCTGCGCAAGGCGTCGTTCGCCAGGGCGGAGCGGCGCAAACCGAACACGCTGTGCCCTTGCCGGACGAGGGCCGCGCCCAACGCCCGCCCCACGTAACCACAACCCACAATCAAAACCCGCATGGGAAAAAGTTCGTTGGGCCAAGAAAGTGGCCTATTGAATCAACACCTCCGCCAGGACTGGCAGATGGTCGAGATCGTTCAACCCCGTGGTGGGCGCGGAAACGTAACGGATCGTGATGTTGGTGGAGGTGATGATATTGTCAATATGCACGTCCACAGTCGTCTGACTGCAACGCTTGGCGGCCGTACAGAACCAGCCTTCATCCCCGCCATTGGCCAGGTTGAACCCGGCGTTTTTAATGCGCAGCACGTTGCGATCCGGCGCATTGAGATCGCCGCCACAAATCAGATATTCATGCTTCTGCAATTCGGCGATCAACGCGTCAATCGAAGATTCATGATACGCCTCCTGCCAGGGCACATGCACCGACATCAGCGTGATGGTCACTCCGCCCACCGCCCAATCCGCCAGGGTGGCGTAGTATTCCGGATGCGTCAGTTGGACCTGCCGGTAGTTGGTGATTTTGAAGTTCGTGGCGATGCCGTTGTAAATCCAGGTGTTCTGCTGGCCAAAGGCCACATAGTCATAGAACGGATCCAGCAACAGCGCCCGCGCCGGCATGGTGCCGTCTTTGTCAAAATAGAAGTTCCATTCGTTGACGAAAAAAATGTCGAGCGCCTGCTGCTCAATCCATTGCGACCACGCGGCGGCGGCGACCTGCGGATCGTCCCCCTGGTAGCCGCCCAATTTGCCTTGGTTGAAATGCCCGACATTGAAGGTCCCCACGCGGGCGATCAACGGCAGGCTGTTGGTGGTTTGCCGCCAAATCAACCGATAGAAAACGGAGCCGGGACTGGAATGGAGGGGGAACACCAGTTGCGTTAAGGCGCTGGACCCGGGCACATCCACCCAGCCCGGACCCAAACCTTCTCCGGGCGCGTTGGTCTGCGCCTGTAACGTCCACCCCAGATAAGCCGGTGGCCAGGTCAACTGGAGGGTATTATTCGTCACGCTCACCGCGAGCGGCGCCGTCGGATCCACACCGTCGGCGGGGAGAATCCGCTCCCAGCCGCCGTGGTAAGTGTCCGCCATAAACAAGGGCAAGGCATCCCCCGCCGCCAATGGCGCGCCCACATTGACCACCGACAGCGTGCCGCCGAGCTGCACGGAGGTCAGGCCCGTGATCCGGTCGTTGGCCAATCCCGCGCCCGTCTTATTGACCACCACCTGATGGGTGCCGCCCGGCTGGATGGTTAGATCGCCGTTGATCTGCAGATTCCGGACGGTCAATTCGTCCAACCCGGTTTGCAACGTCGCCCCGGCGCCGATGACCACATTCCCGGCGATGATCCCCTGGTTGCCGCCCAACCGGCTGCCCGCGCCCATCGTCAAAGCCGGTCCCCGCACTTCAAGCGTGGCGCCGGAGTTCACCTGAATCATCCCGCTGGCCAGGGAAACCGAGGGAGCGAGAACCAGTTGGCCCACGTTGATGATGGTCGGGCCGGTGTAAGTGCAGAGCCCGTGCAAATAGAGCGTCCGGGCGCCCGCCTTGATGAACCCGCCCGGGCCGCTGAGGGTGTTGAGCAAATGCAGGTCCCCCGATCCCAAGTTGAAGGTATTGATCAGGCTCAATTGGATCGGTCCGCTCCACATATTACTGCCGCCGTTGGCCGGGGTGAACCCCGAGGCAACCGAGGCATTGTTCAACAACAGTTTCTTGTTGAAATTGAACGGGGGCGCATGATCCGTGGTCCGCCACAGATACAACGTCGCGCCGGGTTGCACGGTCACCGTCTTCACCGGATCCCCCAAATCCACCGGCGGATAAGCGCCCAAGGTCCCCTCCACGACTTCAATGTCGCCCAAGCCGGTGGCGCCGCATCGGTAAAACCACACCGCGCCCGGCCCCGTCTTGGTGAGTTTGTATCCGTTCCCGGTGACGGTTCCCGTTGGCTTGACATTCCAGCGGCCCACCGAACTCACCGTGGCGTCGCCCAGCAACTTGAGGGCGCCCACCAGGTTGTTGACGCCGGTGTTCGTCGAAGTGTTGATGATCGCGCCCCGCCCTTGGTAACCCGCGCCGGCAATGGCCAGGGTGCGCAACCCGGTGTCGGTCTTGTTGAGGTCCACCGATCCGCGATTGGTCACATATACAGATCCCGCCCCGGTGCCCAACGCGCCCGCCGCGCCATACTGCAAGACTCCGTTATCCACCACCACCGGTCC
>MWDV01000451.1 GCA_002070715.1 Verrucomicrobia bacterium ADurb.Bin118 | reverse complement strand
GCGTTGTCAGCCTTCGGATGTTTGGGGGAATGCACCGCAGAGGCGCGGAGGCGCGGAGGAAATGAGGGATTCCCAATGAAAGTGCGGAGTGCGGAGTGCGGAAGGGGGAATACGATGGTTTCACGGGATTCGGCGCACTGCTTTTTGCTGACCGAGACTCGGATCCAAAAAATTCAGCCCAACCAAATCTCTGAAATCTCTGCACAGGTCACCTTTTCTCGATTTCACCCTTGGGACCACCCCTGAAAAGTGTAAAACCGTCGGAATGCATTACACTTTTTCCACGCCGCACCGATCGCTTGATAATTCGTTAATAATCAACGAGTTGTGAGTTTGATGACGCGTATTTTCCGTTAATTCACAAAAAAAACGTCGGTACAGCTTACAGTATCAATAATACTACTCTAAAATAGGATTTTAAATTATCAGAAAATTGTTAGGCTGTAATTGCCTATATCACAGCAGATTGCAACCAATCAGAGCCGCTGGCAAAAAAGGAATAGGCCTGAATTTTTCGGTTTGGCACGTCTTATGCGTTAGAAAAGCCGTCGTTCAATGGTGAACGAGCGGTTAAAACCATATTAACATAAAAAACATGAAGAAAATCACACAAGTATTAGCCGTGGCCGGACTGGCCTTGAGCCTTGCTTCCGCCAGTGCTGTGCAAATCCAGATTGTAGAAACCCCAACGACTCCAGGCACGTACACAGGTACGTTTGATATTGCCGCCTTGGGATATAATCCGGCATTGCATGTCATTGACTCTGCCCGCGCGGACTTCAGTTTTCAAGGAACCGGGGCCGAAGTGTCATCCGATTTGTACCAACTGGGTGTGAAGTGGCTTGGCTTTAGCGGTTGGTCTGTCATGCAAAAAGGCTATGGGGGTTACATGGGCGGTGGCGGTGGTGGCCCACTTCCCGCGGCGTTGTTGGCCGATTTGGCGGACGATGGACTCCTTGATTTCGAGTGGGAACTCATCGGGCAACGCTTCAGTTCATTCACCGGCACGCTGACCGTTAATTACAGCGACAAACCGGCGGTGCCGGAAGGCGGCATGACCGCAGGATTGCTGGGCTTTGCCTTGCTGGGGATCGGCGCGTTGCGGCGGAAACTGTAAGTCTGACTGTCCAAACCACTTGCAGCGCCCGGCGGGGATCAACCGCCGGGCGTTTGCTGTACCTGCCCGGAGAAGGTGGGCGCGGGCGAGTTGGGTGGAGTACACCGCAGAGGCGCGGAGGCGCGGAGGAAATGAGGGATTCCCGATGAAAGTGCAGAGTGCGGGGTGCGGAGTGCGGAAGGGGGAATACGGTGGTTTCGCGGGAGCGCGGTCGCCCTGGTGGTGGGGCGGTGGCAGCCGCGTCTCGCGGCCTACTTTTGACCACGTGAAAGCGGCAGAGGACTGCCGCACTCCACGACGCTGGCGCGCCGGCCAGGCAACGGGAACACAGCCGGGGACGGCTGCGCCACAAGCCAAGACGTCGCGAAAGGGCGCCAGCTTTTGGAGTGCGCCGGTCCTCCGGCGCTTTGGCGGGGGATCGGATAGCGCCAAGCCGGAATTCCAATCAGGCGGAAGTGGCTACCGAAGCAGCGCGGGTTTCTTCGTCGGCTGTACCGCGGACTGCTCCGGACGACATGAAAGCGGCAGAGGACTGCCGCACTCCACGACGCTGGCGCGCAGGCCAGGCAGCGGGAACGCAGCCGGGGACGGCTGCATGCCACGACGGCGGGGTGCCGTTATGGCAACGGCCTAAAGCAGATTGACCAACAGGCGTTGCCCGTTCACGTATTCGGGCTGATGCCCGTTGGGGGGACGCACCGGTTGGTATTCGCGCATGGTCGTTTTCAGGTCGGTCAGGGTGTTCCGTCCGGGGGTGCCCCCGTGACGGGTCGCGTCGTTGAGCAAACCCTGGATGCTCTGCAGCAATTTGGCCGTGTGTTCGTCAATAATCTCCGCCAACTCATGGATGGCGTCCGCGCGGGTCAATCCATACCGGACATGATCAAAAACTTCCTCAGCGATGTCCAACGCATATTCCGATGGCTTTTTCATTGTATTAGCCACCAAAATGGGGGTGGAATTTCGGCGTGTCAAACCGAACGGAGAAAAAATTAGCGATCAAGGTTCTTTTTTTCCGTAACCCAGCAACCCGTCGCGTTTGATGCGGGCCACGATGGGGGGCGGCACCAATCCTTCCCAGGCGGCGTCGCCTTTCCGGATTTTGGCCAGAATATCGGCCCGCCGGATGGCGAGGAAGGCCCGGTCGGTTGGTTCAATGCCCACGAGATAATGATTTTCCCGCAAATACGCGTATAAATGCCGGAGATGCGGCGCGATGGGGAAATTTTCGACGGTGGTCACCTCCCCGGTTTCCAGGTTCAGATTGGGATAGACGTATAACCGGGCGGGATTTTTGAAAAGCTGGCCCAACCCGCCCAGCAAACCGCCCTCGGTCTCGTTGTAAAAGCGTTCGTCGAAAATCTCGGCCAATTTGAACGCGCCCAACGCCAAACCGAGCGGGCGATTGGTGTACCGGGAGAGATACCACGCCAGCCGGTGGAACCGGCGGAAATTGGAGATCAACACCGTGCGCCCCAGCGCCCGCAGCATGTCGGCGCGCTGCAGGAAATCCGCGTGGTTGATCGCGTTGCCGGTGGTCAGGTGCCGCAGGGTCATTTCCACCAGCACCACCGGGGTTTCGCCCTGCAATTCCGGTTCGGCCACAAACCGTTCGTGGGCGCGTTCCAGCACGTCGAGCGCGGCATGGGTGAGCGGATTGAAACTGCCGCGCTGCACCAGAACCGGTTTTTTGTAGAGCACCTCGGCCCACTGCACCGCCTCTCCTTCGGCGGTGAACATGGCCGCCTCGGTCAGGTCCTGCTCCACCAGTTGCAGCGCCATCAGGCGGTTGTCCAACCCGGCAAACGCCGGTCCGTCAAAGCGGATCATGTCCACTTCCACGCGTTCCCACGTCAGGTTGTCCAGCAGCGAACGAATCAACCGGTCCGGATATTCGCGCAGATACAGCGCGCCGTATAACAGATTCACCCCAATGCTGCCCAAGGCCTCCTGCTGCCGCACGTTCTCCTTGTCCAACAACCGCACATGCATGAGGATTTCCGACGGGGCCGCGCGGGGCTGGGCTTGGAAACGAATGCCCAGCCAGCCGTCGCCGCCCTCCTTGCGCGTGGCCACTGTATCGGCAAAAACGAAAAAGGTGCGGTCGGCGCCGCGGGTGGCGTCGAGACGTTCGAGCAACAGCGCGAACTCATGATTCAGCATGGCCTGCAACCGTCGCCGGCTCACGTACCGTTCCGCCGAACCGTAGAGCGCGTCGCTTACGGTCATGTCGTAGGCGCAGATGGTTTTGGCCACTGAACCGGAGGCGCCGCCGACGCGGAAGAACCAGCGCGCCACTTCCTGGCCGGCGCCGATCTCGGCAAAGGTGCCGTAACAACGCGCGTCGCGATTGATGCGCAACGCCTTCTGGTGGGTTTCGGTAATGTCTGTAATCATGCGCGGTGGCGTGGCTGTCGCCAGTAAACGCCCTAACCGCCGCCGCGGCAATCCCGGAATGCATCCCGCTTTGCCTGGGCGGACCGAACCGGTATCGTCGCGCCGTGAAGACGGGGCGAATCGTCATCGTGGGCGGCGGCGCGGCGGGTTTTCTGGCCGCCGTCACCAGCGCGGAAGCCGGGGGAGCGCGGGAGGTGATGCT
>MWDV01000450.1 GCA_002070715.1 Verrucomicrobia bacterium ADurb.Bin118 | reverse complement strand
TGGAGGTCGGCACGAACACGCCGGCCGCGACGCGCACTTGAGGACGTCGCCACTCCCCTGCTCCGCCGGTTGTAATCCAAGTCCTTAACCGGACGGACGGAGAATTCCGCTGTCCGGCAATCATTCCCCTCCTCGCGAGGTAACACGCCATTTTCCGCCCCAACCTCCAGCTCCACACCTGTCCGAAATAATCAAGGGTGTGCAGTCAAACGCACAGTTGTGGCCGTTCTTCCCCGCGTTATCGTGGGCTACGATTATGGCATCCGGCTGGATCATTTCATTTTGCCACGCGGCTTGCCGGGCCCGTCGGGCCCGCTCGGGTTGGGTCGCCGCCCGACAGCGCGGGCGAAACGTCGTTCATCACCATGCCCACCAAGGAACATAAACAACACGCGCGGAGACTGGTCGAGACGCTGGAAGAACGCACCCATGCCGGGCCGCCGGTGGCGGTGGCGGAAATCCAATCCGCCCACGCCTTTCTGCGGGACCATGATTTTTCGGTGGCCAGCGATTATTTCAAGCGGCTGGCGCGCTTGCAGGAACGCCTGCGCACCCGCGTCCCGGCGCCGGCCAAACGCAACTACGGCGGCCAGGCGGCGGGCGATTGGATGCAGGTGCAATCGGTTTATGATCACGTCATCCTGAGCATTTGTTACGACGGCGAGTTCAACTTGCGCCGGGGCCGGATCAAACTCTCGCACCGGTTCAATCAAGCGGGGCGGCTGGACTTTGTGGAACTAAAACTGTTGCGTTCCCTGCAGCCGGAGTTGGATGGCGCGCTCCGGAAACTGTTGACGGTGCGGGATTATCCTCGGGCCCAGAAAGACTGGCGGGCGGCGGAAGCCTTCGCCCTGCGCGTGCTGCCCCGAGAATTGATTTTTCTGCACGCCGACCTCTTCCGTTTTCCCCGGGCGGAAATTCTGGCGTGGCTGATCAACATCGGCCACCGCGCGGTCGCGGACCTGCTCGAGGCGTTGCGCACCAATCAAATCAACGGACGGTCGCGATCGGAGACCCCGGGCACGACGCAGTTGCCGCTGGAAGAACTCCGGACGGACCCCGTCGCCCTTCCGATTCTGAAACGAGCCGCCGCCTTGGAATCCATGGTGGAAGCCGAGAGCCCTGAAACCGTGATTATCCGTTACCGGCATCTCGAACCACCCGCCGCGCACAACTGATTCCGGCGCATTCGTTCCTCCTCATTACCGCCGCTCCGGCTTCACCTGCGGCTCCCCCAACGCGCCCCCGCCAAGCCGCTTGCCCGGCTTGAGCACGCTTGGCACACTGCGCGGCAATGCGCCAACGCCTGCGGGACTGGACCGAACGGCTCGAAACGTTCGTCCTGGAAGTCATCTTCGAGGAACGCCGGGATGCGCGCGCCAGGTTGATGCGCGCGTTCCTTCTGGCGTGCTCCAAACTTTTTGCCGTCGCCGTCAAGACGCGCCGGCTGCTCTACAACGCCCGCATTCTGCGCGACGCGACCCTGGGCGTGCAGGTGATCGCCATTGGTAACCTCACCGTGGGCGGCACCGGGAAAACGCCGGTGGTGGAAAAGTTTGCCCGGGCGTTGCAGGATCAAGGCCGCAACGTCGCCATTCTCTCCCGCGGCTACCGCTCCAAACCCACTCCCCTGCACCGGTTGCTCTGGAACAAACTATTGTTTCGCGGCGACACCACGCCGCCCCGCGTGGTTTCGGACGGCAAATCGCTGCTCTTGGATTCAGAAATGGCGGGGGACGAACCCTACATGCTGGCCTCGAATCTCAAGGATGTGGTGGTGCTGGTGGACAAGAACCGCGTCAAAAGCGGTCGTTACGCCATTGAAAAATTCGGGTGCGACACGCTCCTGCTGGACGACGGCTATCAGTATTGGAATTTGCAGGGGCGGCGGCATGACGTGGTGTTGATTGACCGGCAACAACCCTTTGGTTGCAACGGCCTGTTGCTGCCGCGGGGCACGTTGCGGGAGCCGCCGTCCCATCTGGTGCGCGCCCGCACCCTGTTCATCACCAAGAGCGACGGCCAGACCGCCGAATTGCGCCAGCGCCTCGCGGCGTTGAATCCTCACGCGCCCATCATCGAATGCATCCATCAACCATTGTATCTGGAGGATGTCTTCACCGGCCAGCGGCACGATCTCTCCTTTCTCCAGGGACGCAAGGTGTCATCGCTCAGCGGCATTGCGCAACCGGAGAGCTTCGAGGAAAGCCTCGTCACCCTCGGGGCGGAACTGGTTTACTCGAAACGCTTCGCGGATCACCACCGGTTCACCCCGCAGGAAGTGCTCAACACGATCAACCGCAGTAAAAAGCGCCAGGCCGAGGCCATCATCACCACCCAGAAGGACGCCGTCCGGTTTCCCAAGCTCGACCGGCGCGACCTGCCCATCTACTTCATGCGCGTCGAAATCCGCATCGTCAGCGGCGCGGAGGACTTCGAGGATTGCGTGCGCCGCATCTGTTTTCGCTGATGAACGCAGCCCTCTATTGGTCGGCCCGCGCGCTGGTGACGCTGCTGCAGGCGCTGCCGTTGCGGTGGGTGGCGCGCCTGGGCCGGGGCGGCGGCGCGCTGGCGTATGTTCTGGACGCGCGTCACCGCCGGATGGCGATGCAGAATCTCACCCGGATCTTTGGCGCGGAAAAATCCCCCGCCGAAATTCGCGCCCTGGCGCGGGAGAATTTTCGCCGGCTGGGCGAGAACTACCTGTGCGCGCTGAAAACCGCGGCGATGCGTCCGGCCGACCTCGCGCCGCACCTCGAATTTGTGGGCACGGAAAAATTTGTGCCTCCGCCGGGCATGCCCCCGCAAAGCCGGATTATCGCCATCGGTCACTTTGGCAATTTTGAATTATACGCCCGCTTCGGCCAGTTCGCGCCGGCCTTCCAATGCGCCACCACCTATCGCGCGCTGAATCAACCCGCGCTCAATCGCTTGCTGCAATCGCTGCGGCAACGCTCGGGGTGCCTCTATTTCGAGCGCCGCACCGAAGGCCAGGCGCTCAAGGCCCGCCTGACGGATTCCCGTTTGTTATTGGGGCTGCTCGCAGACCAACGCAGCGGGACCGGCGGCGTGTGGCTCCCGTTCCTGGGACAGATCTGTTTGACCTCCACCGCTCCGGCTACGTTGGCGCTGCGGTATCGGTGCCCGTTGCACACGGCGATTTGTTATCGCGTGGCTCTGGCCCGCTGGCGCATTGAGGTGAGCGACCCCATCCCCACTCACGTCGAGGGACGTCCCCGCGATTCCGCTGGGATCATGCGCGACGTCAATCGCGCCTTTGAAATTGCCGTTCGCCGCGATCCCGCCAACTGGTTTTGGGTCCACGACCGCTGGCGCCCCTCCAAATCCGGCAAACACGAAGCAGCCCTCGCCGCCTTCCAAGAAACGGCCTCCCCCTGATTCGCCCGGCGGGCGCGGACTTGCATTCAACGCGGAGCGACCTGATAGTTTGTCCGTGGAAACCACCATTACCCAGTTGACACAGACCCTGCTGGATTCCTACACGCGAGCCGGCGGCATCAATCATCTGGACGGCAAAAACCTGCCGTCCAAGCGCGCCATCACGACGCTTTCGCGCGATTTGCTGCGGCTGCTGTTCCCCGGATTCTTTGACGAAAAACCGGTGCATTCCTCCGAGATCGCGCCGTTGACCAACGGTCTGCTCAAGGCGGTGCTGGCGCCGTTGGAAAAGGAGATTTACAAGAGCCTCACCTATCTGCCCCCGCCCGAGTATCCGCGGAAAAACCTGCGCGTCGTGGCCCGGCAGTTGACGTTGGAATTGCTCGCCAGCCTGCCGCACATTCGCGAGCGCCTGCAAACCGACATCGAAGCCGCTTACAACGGCGACCCGGCCGCGCTGAGCCGGGAAGAGGTCATTGTGGCCTATCCATTCGTCGAAACCCTGGCGATTCAACGTCTGGCCCATGAGTTGTACCGGCAAAAAGTGCCGCTCATCCCGCGCATCATGACCGAATGGGCGCATGAACGCAGCGGCATGGACCTGCACCCCGGCGCCCAGATCGGCACGCATTTCTTCGTGGACCACTGCACCGGCACCGTGGTGGGGGAAACGACGATCATTGGCAATCACGTCAAAATGTATCAAGGCGTCGGCTTGGTGGCCCGCTCGCTGGCGGCGGGCCAGGCGTTGCGCGGACAAAAGCGGCATCCGACCATTGAAGACCGCGTGACCATTTACGCGGGCGCCACCATCATGGGCGGCGACACCGTGGTCGGTGAAGGCAGCACCATCGGCGCGAATGTGTTTCTCACCACCAGCGTGCCGCCGCATTCGCTGGTGGTTCAGGAGGACGCCAATGTGAAAGTGACCCGCAAAGTGGACCGCACGCGGCGGGAACTCGAGATTCACATCTGAAGCGGGCCCGCCCCTCGCGCGGATCACCCCGTTTGCCAATCCAGCCATCCCATCGCGGGCCCGACCGCGCCGCCACTCGAACCCGCGGGTTTGCCTGTTGTCCGGCGCTTCGTTAGTTTGACGCCATGCTTACACTCGAACACCTCGCGGCATTGGTTGAAGCCCACCGCGCCGTCATCCCGGCCCGCGTGTCGGATTTTACCCTCGGCGGCCGGTCATTCGATTTCAACACCCGTCCGGCGATCATGGGCGTGGTCAATCTCTCCGCCGATTCCTGGTATCGCGAGAGCGTCTGCCTGACGACTGAAGCCGCCGTCCGCCGGGGCCGTCAGTTGGCCGCCCAGGGCGCGGACCTCGTGGATCTTGGCGCCGAATCCACCCTCGCCCATGCCGCCCGCGTGGACGACGCCAGCCAAACGAGCCGGCTGCTGCCCATCCTCAAAGAATTGCGCGCGGCGGGGATCCTGGTCTCGGTGGAAACTTACGCGCCGGCGGTCACCCGCGCCTGCCTCGCCGCCGGCGCCAATCTCCTCAACCTGACCGGCACGGATCACACTGCGGAATTGTTCCGCATGGTCGCGGACCATGACGCCGCCGTGATCCTTTGTTATGTGCAGGGCCGGAACGTCCGCGAAGTGGGCGACTTCGATTTCCACGCGGACCCGACGGCGTCCATGCACGATTATTTTGCCCGCCAGATCGAAACCGCCCGGCGCCACGGGGTGGAAAAAATCCTCATTGATCCGGGGCTGGGCTTTTACTACCGCAACCTGCAGGACAGCGCCGTGCGTGTGCGTCATCAGATGAATGTCTTCCTGAACACCTTCCGCCTCCGCACGCTCGGGGTGCCGGTCTGCCATGCGTTGCCCCATGCCTTTGAATTTTTTGGCGAGGAAGTGCGCTGCGCCGAACCGTTCTTCTGCGTGCTGGCGGCGCTCGGAAAAACCGACCTGTTCCGCACTCACGAAGTCCCGCGCATCAAGGCCGTGCTCGATACCCTGCGCGTTTTCTGAACGCCCAGCAAAACTTTGTTGCAGATGCAACAAAGTTTTGAACAAGGGTGAAGGTCAGTTGGCTGACGGGGAAGGACGGAAAGTCCGAATGAAAATAGGCTGGGGCAACCACACACAAAATTCCCAAACCCTGAACGGGCGGCGGGAACCCTAACCGCCGCCGCGCCCGGCAACCGCCGCGCTGCTACCGTTTTTGCACATGGAACACGCCTTCCTCCTCCGAGG
>MWDV01000449.1 GCA_002070715.1 Verrucomicrobia bacterium ADurb.Bin118 | reverse complement strand
CAGCTTCGCGCCGTCGCCGCGCTGCAAACCGCGGTGGCGCAAGGCCAGACCCGCTTCCTCTTCGAAATGGCCACCGGCACCGGCAAGACCCTCACCGCCGCCGCCGTCATCAAGCTGTTCATGCGCTCCGGCAACGCCCAGCGCGTGTTGTTCCTCGTGGACCGCATCGAATTGGAAAATCAGGCGTGGAAAGCGTTCGTCCGCTACCTGAAAAACGATTACCGCACCGTCATCTACAAGGACAACCGCGACGACTGGCGCAAAGCCGAGATCGTTGTCTCCACAGTCCAAAGCCTCCAGTTCAACGACAAATACCGCCGCCTTTTCTCACCGACCGATTTCGACCTCGTGATCTCGGATGAAGCGCACCGGTCCATCGGCGGCAACAGCCGCGCCGTGTTCGAGTATTTCATCGGCTACAAACTCGGCCTCACCGCCACGCCGAAGGATTACCTCAAAAAAATTGACCCCGCCCGCATCCACGCCCGCGATCCGCGCGAATGGGAGCGCCGCCAACTGCTCGACACCTACAAGACCTTCGGCTGCGCCAGCGGCATCCCGACGTTCCGCTACAGCCTGATTGACGGCGTGCGCGAAGGCTTCCTGCTGAATCCAGTCGTCGTGGACGCCCGCACCGAGATCACCACCCAACTGCTCGCCGACGAAGGCTACTCCGTTCCGGTCGAGAACGAAGACGGCGAACTGGTCGAGCGAACCTTCTTCAGCAGGGATTTCGAGAAGAAATTTTTCTCGGATGAAACCAACCATGTTTTCTGCGAGACGTTCCTGAAAAACGCCTTGCGCGATCCGCTCAGCGGCGAGATTGGCAAGAGCATCGTCTTCTGTGTGCGGCAGGATCACGCCACCCGCATCACCCAAAAGCTGAATGAACTCGCCCATGCGCTGTTCCCCGGCAAGTACCACTCCGACTTCGCCGTCCAGGTGACCTCCGTCATCCCCGACGCCCAGCAAATGGCCGTCAGTTTCGCCAACAACAACCTCAACGGCCACACCCGGTTTCTCGACGGCTACCTCAGCGCCAAGACGCGCGTCTGCGTCACCGTCGGCATGATGACCACCGGCTACGATTGTGAAGACCTGCTCAACCTCGCCCTGCTCCGCCCCGTCTTTTCCCCGACTGACTTCATCCAGATCAAAGGCCGCGGCACGCGCAAGTTCACGTTCCGCTTCCGGGAGGGCCCGGAGAAGCACGCGCAAGCGAAGGAGAAGTTCAAGCTCTTCGATTTCTTCGCCAACTGCGAATACTTCGAGGAAAAGTTCAATTACGACGAAACCATCAAACTCCCGCCGCTCAAACCAGCCAGTCCGGCCGGCCCTGTCGGTCAGACTTGTCCGGCGCCCGCCACCGACTACACCAATGTTGATCCCGACCCGCTGAAGTCCCGGGTTGAGTACGCCGTGCCGGCCTACGGCATGAAGATTGACCGCAAGTTCTTCGAGCGGTTCGAGGACCAGGTCAAAGCCGCGCCCGAAGTGCGCGCCCGGTACGAGCGCGGCGACATTCAGGGCGCGGAGGAAATCGTCGCCCGCGACCTGTTCAACAAGCCCGAAGATTTCTTCAACCTCGACAAACTCCGGAGGGCCGTCTCCCTCGACCGCCGCATCACGCTCCGTGAGGTGCTCGCCAAAGTGTTCGGTGAAATTGACCGCTTCAAGACCAGGGACGAACTGCTCGAAGACGAACTGGCCAAGTTTGTTTCCATCCACCGCCCCGGCGCCGCCCATCTGCCGGTCATCCGCCAGTTCTTCAAAGCCTACGTCACCGATGGCGGCGTCCGGCAGATCATGGACACCCGCGAGTTCGGACGATTCGCCGATAACCCGAAAGTCTCGCTGGACGACATCCGCGCCCTCGGCCAATGGCGCGACGTCATCCCCGAGTACGTGAAAGATTATGTTCCGTTGAACCAGTTCCTGTCATGAACGACCCACTCCTGCCACCCCATGGCGGTTACCGGAAACTCCGCAGTTTCCAGGTTGCGGAACTGGCCTATGACGGCACGTTGATCTTCTGTGACCGCTTCATCGAAAAGCGCAGCCGCACCCACGACCAAATGGTGCAAGCCGCCCGCAGCGGCGTGCAGAACATCGCCGAAGCCAGCGTGGCCTCCGGCACTTCCAAAAAGACCGAACTCAAGCTCACCAACGTGGCCCGCGCCAGCCTCGAAGAACTGATGCGTGATTTTGAGGATTTCCTCCGTCAGCGCGGCCTCCGCCTCTGGCCGAAGGATTCACCAGAAGCGCTGGCGGTGCGGCACCGTTTGTCCGATTCGTCAGACAAGTCAGACCTGTCCAACCTCAAGACCGCCCCACCCGAGGTCGCCGCAAACACCATGCTCTGCCTGATCAACCAGGCCAGCTACCTCCTCCGCCGGCAGCTCCAGCGCCTCGAACAAGATTTTCTGGAAAAAGGCGGCTTCACCGAGCGCCTCTACGCCGCCCGCACAAAGTCGCGGTCCGACCAGTCCGAAAAGTCCGCCCCGTCCGCCCCGTCCGACGCACCGCACACCCCGGCCGCCCCGCTCTGCCCCCGCTGCAACAAACCCATGCGCCGGCGCACCGCCCGCCAAGGCCCGCATGCCGGCCAGGCCTTCTGGGGCTGCACCGGCTACCCCGACTGCAAAGGAACACGCCCATGTTAGACGCCCCCACCAAAGCCCGCATCGACAGCGCCCGCGACATTCTCGTCGGCAAGGTGCCCGACCCCAAATCGCAGGTCGAGCAGATCACCATCGCGCTGATCTACAAGTTCATGGACGACATGGACCGCCAATCCGAAGAACTTGGCGGCAAGGCGAGCTTCTTCACCGGCAACTTCAGGAAATACCGCTGGACCAACCTCCTCGACAAACGCCTCGGCAGCCACGAACGCCTCGCGCTCTACGCCGAGGGCATCGAGCGGATGAACCAGAACCAAAATATCCCGCAACTCTTCCGCGACATCTTCAAAGGCGTCTTTCTGCCCTACCGCGACCCCGAAACGCTCAACCTGTTCCTCAAGGAAATCAACGGCTTCACCTACGAACACAGCGAGCGGCTCGGCGACGCCTACGAATACCTGCTCAGCGTCCTTGGCACCCAGGGCGATGCCGGCCAGTTCCGCACCCCGCGCCACATCATAGATTTCATTGTGACGGTGATGGACCCGCAGAAACACGAGACCCTCCTCGACCCCGCCTGCGGCACCGCCGGCTTCCTCATCTCCGCCTATAAACACATCCTCGCCGAAAATTGTCCGAATAGTCCGCCCCGTCCCGCCCGTCCGACCGCCCCGCTCACCCCCGACGAACGCGCCCGGCTGATGACCAACTTCTGCGGCTACGACATCGCGCCCGACATGGTGCGGCTCTCCCGCGTGAACCTCTACCTCCACGGCTTCCCCAACCCGGTCATCCACGAATACGACACGCTCACCAGCGAGGAACGCTGGGACGAACGCTACGACGTGATCATGGCCAACCCGCCCTTCATGACCCCAAAAGGCGGCATCCGCCCGCACCAGCGGTTTTCCATCAAAGCCAAACGCAGCGAAGTGCTCTTCGTGGACTACATCGCCGAGCACCTCAACCCCGGCGGACGCGCCGGCATCATCGTGCCCGAAGGCATCATCTTTCAGAGCCAGAACGCCTACAAAAACCTGCGCAAAATGCTGGTGGAAAATTACCTCTGGGCGGCGGTCTCGCTGCCCGCCGGCGTGTTCAATCCGTATTCGGGCGTCAAGACCAGCATCCTGTTCCTCGACCGCGCCCTGGCCCGGCGCGCCGCGGATGTGCTCTTCGTGAAAATCGAGAACGACGGCTTCGACCTCGGCGCGCAACGCCGTCCCATCACCGCGAACGATCTGCCCGCCGCCCTCCGCGCGCTGCAAGAATGGAAGTCCGCTCCCCGTCCGACGCGTTCTACCGATCAGACTGGCTCGGCTCACGCCGTCCCGCGAAAACGGCTGCTGGCCGCGCCGGACATCAGTTTGTCGGGCGACCGCTACCGCGCCGTCGAAGTCCGCCCCGGCAAGTGGCCGATGGTGAGAATTGAATCTGTCTGTCAGATCAACCCACCAAAAAGCGAATTAAAGGGTGATTTCGACGTCAGCTTCGTGCCGATGTCACAACTGCGCGAACATCAACCGTCCTTCGACACTGTTGAAACAAAGCCGGGCTCCGAAGTTATCAAGGGCTATACCTATTTCCGCAATGACGACGTACTTCTGGCAAAAATCACGCCTTGCTTCGAGAACGGGAAAGCCGGCATCGCACGCGGCCTCCGAAACGGAATCGGCTTTGGCTCGACGGAGTTTATTGTTCTTCGTGCAGATACGCAGCGGCTGTTGCCGGAATTGCTCTACTACTTTATCTCGTCAAAAAAGTTCCGCGAGCGTGGCGTCAAGAATATGACAGGGACAGCCGGCCAACAGCGTTTGGCTCTTTCGTTCGTGCGAAACTACGAAATCCCGCTCCCGCCGCTGGCGGAGCAGGAGCGGCTGGTGGCGGAGTTGGAGGGCTACCGCCAGATCATCGAAGCCGCCCGCCAAATCCTCACCCACTACAAACCCACCCTCCGCATTGATCCCAAGTGGCCAATGGTAAAGTTGGGCGACTGCGCTAATCTTGTTGCAAGTGGTATCACACCCCTTGGTGGAAAGAAGACGTATGTTTCGGAAGGGGTGCTCTTCATCCGAAGCCAAAACATTCTCGTTGGCGAGTGTGATTTCTCTGATGCAGCCTTTATCACACATGAAACTCACAAAGAAATGTCTCGGTCGCAGGTGAAATGTGGCGACGTGCTGCTGAATATTACAGGGGCATCCATCGGCCGCTGCGCTGTTTTTCGCAAGAAAGCTGAGGCAAACGTAAATCAGCACGTATGCATAATCCGTCTTCAGCATGGCAAAGTGGAGCCGGAATATCTGAGTTTCTTAATCAATCAGCCATCCTTTCAAGACTACATCATGCGAATTCAAAGTGGTGCTTCGCGACAGGCGCTCAACTACCAACAGATTCGCGCCTTCGATGTCCCCCTCCCACCTCTCTCCATCCAGCGCGAGATCGTCGCCGAGTTGGAGGCGGAGCGGGCGCTGGTCGAAGCGAATCGGGAATTGATCGCGCGGATGGAGCAGAAACTCGCCGCCAAACTCGCCGAGATTTGGGGCGCGCCGTCCGCCGTGTCGGATGCGTCGGCCAAGTCGGAACCGTCAGACTCAACCCCGTGAAAACCATCAAAGACCTCCCGGAACACAACCGGCCGCGCGAGAAACTGCGGGAACGCGGCGCGGCCGCCCTCACCGACGAAGAACTCGTGACCGCCATTCTCGGGCGCGGGACCTCCGGCATTGATGTCCGCACGATGGCCCGGCAGGTCGCCGGGTTGATCCGCGAACACAAAGAAAACCTGACGCTGGCGCAGCTCACCGCCGTGCCCGGCATCAAGCTGGCCAAGGCCGCGCAAATCCTCTCCGCCTTCGAGCTGGCCCGGCGGTATTTGCTGCGCGAAACCGTGAAGATCATCACCGCCGAAGATGTCCTGCCGCTCGTCGCCGACATCGCCGGCAAACCGCAGGAACATTTCCTCTGCCTCTCCCTGAACGGCGCCCACGAAGTCATCGCCAAACGCACCGTCACCATCGGTTTGCTCGATCAATCGCCCATCCACCCCCGCGAAGTCTTCGCCGACGTGATTGCCGACCGCGCCGCCGCCGTCATCTTCGTTCACAACCACCCGCACGGCGACCCGCACCCCAGCGACGCCGACCGCCGCGCCCACGCCCGCCTCACCGAAGCCGCCACGATCCTAGGCCTCCGCGTCCTCGACCATATCATCGTCGCCAAAAAAGCCCATTTCAGCTTCCAGGCCGCCGGCCTCATCGCGTAAGCCCGCCGGCCGGGATTGGGGCGCTTGCTGGCGGGGGCGGTTTCGGGTAGAAGCGGGGGCGTATGACAACCGCCCAATGCAATGGTGCATCCAGCCTGATGAATTATGTCTGACCTCGCTCAAGTGACCGTGCATCGCAGCCAGTTCCCCGAGCGGGTGCGGGACGATTTGCTCGCATCCCTGCGCACCCGGCGGGTGAACCACAAGTT
>MWDV01000448.1 GCA_002070715.1 Verrucomicrobia bacterium ADurb.Bin118 | reverse complement strand
GTAGGGCAGTTATCCGCAGGCTTTCGCAGCCGGGGGACGTAGCCCGTGTGTGTCCGATTGCCAGTGCGGAATCCTTTGCCTCAATCCGGCGTTCGGAAAGCGGCTACGGGACTGCCACCAATCGGAAAAAGCGGCTCTGGTTGGCGGCACTTTCAACGTATGGCGGGGAGGGGCGCGGGGTAATCGGATGCCAGGGCCCGGAAAGCGCGGAAGCCCATTCCAATTGGGCATCCCCGGTCCAGTCCAATTTGATCTGGCCCCCGTCCAGTCTCGGCGGTTGGAATTGAGGCGGCAGGGGGAATTCATCCACCCGCAGCACGCCCAGGTAGGTGAAATGGTTGGCGTTATTGTTGTTGACGGTCGGTGCGATGTTGATGGTGATCTCGCCCGCGCCGGAGGGCCGGATTCCCGTTACCCGGACGGTATTGGTGACGTTGTTGGCCACGTTGAGCGCGGCGAAGCCGGTGTTGGCGCCCACCACGGTGTATCCCGTCTCCCGGTTGTCGTTGGCGCCCAGCCGGGAGGCATAAAACGTCAGGGCATACTCGGCTTGAGCATTCAAACCGACCAGTTTGAAGCCGGGGAAGACATTGGCGAGGCCGCTGAAGGTTTCCGTGTTGCCATAAAACGAATCCCGCGTGGCGTTCACGGGCAGAAAAGGCGAAGCGGTGGTGCCGTTCTCGTTGACGCCGTTGAAGCGGCGGACCATCACCAGCCCCAGCGTGCTCGGCGCATTGACGGTGGTGATTAGGTTGGTCAATCGGCCCGTGTTCGAAGCACCCACCGCGGCGGTCACGTTGTTCCAGAAGTTTAAGGGATCGTCCGGAGCCGGGCCGTAACCCGTGGTGGCGGCGCCTCCGAAGTCGAACAGCCAGGTGTGCCGCGCCGGATTGGGCGGCGCGGGAATCACCCGCAGCACGGCGTCGCGGCTGGTGGCGTGGAACGCGAGGTTGCTCACGGTCACCGAGAAAACGCTGCCATCCATATTCGTGGTGGCCGCGGGAATCGCCAGGGTGAGCTGACGGGCCTGGGGAAGGGCGACGCCGTTGCTGAACCATTGAATGAAGAACGGAGGGGTTCCCTCAACCTCCGCCGTGAAAAAGACCGGTAAATGCTCGGAAACCGTCTGGTCGGCCGGCTGGCGGGTGAACGTGATCGGCGTTTGTTCGGGTACGGCGTCCATGCGCATGGCACCCAGATACGTAAAATGATTGGCGTTATTGTTGTTCGGGGTGGGGGCCAGGCTGATGGTGATGGCCCCGTCGGCGTCCGGAATAATCTCCGGAACGAGCGCGGTCGCGTCGGTATTGTTCGCCGCGTCGAGGGTGGCGTAACCGGAATTTTGGCCGGAAACCGTGTAGCCCGTTTCCCGATTATCACTGGCGCTCAGGCGCGAGGCAAAAAAGGTGAAGCTATACGCCCGCGCGGGATTCAGGCGGGTCAGCTTGAAGCAGGGAAAAATATCGCTGAGCCCGTTGAACGATTCGGTGTTGCCGAAGAGCGAGTCGCGCGTGGCATTGGCGGGAAAGACCGCCGAAGTTGTCGTGCCGCTGGTGTTCGCTCCGTTAAAGGGGCGGACCATGACCAGCCCCGCATCTGTGGGCAGATTCAAAGTGGTTACGAGATTGGCGATCTCGCCGGTCGCCGAGCCGCCCACCGCGCTGCCGATATTGTTCCAATGATTGAACGGATCTCCCGGGGCGGGCCCGTAAGCCGTCGGGAGGGTGTCTGACCCAAAATCGAAGAGGAACGACTGCACCCCTTCCTGATGATTGCGCGAGACCGTTGCCCAAGCGACTTCCTCCAATTGCGATGCCGGCACGGTGAGTCCCAGCCCCAAGCTGGTGATCAGGGAATTGTTACCCAATCCCTGCGGGCTGGCGCCGTATATCAGGCTGTAAAACACGCAGGCCGCCAGGTAATAGCCGTTGTTGTTGCCGTGATATTCATCCGTCCCGTGCAGCCGGACGAAGAGCGGATCGGACGCCGGACGCAATCCCCCCGCAATTTCCCAAGCGTCCCCCACTGGGGCGACGAGGACGGGTGGGGCGCCCGGATGGCTGGCGTTGAGCGCCTGGGCCAATCCTTGGTAGTTGGTGCGCAACTCGATTTGAAACTCAGCGGTACTGGCGAAACTGCTGCCCCCGGAGACGCCGGTAATCATGGAATGCGCCGCCGACCGGGACCAGGTTTCAAACAGGATCACTTGGGTCTGCGGATTGTTCTGCCGGATTTTTTCGTAAAGCAAGGTGCCGTAGTTGTAATGATCGGCCACGCTGCCGCTGTTTAAATGGGTCGGTTGGGTGCTGTAATTCTGAAGGATGACATGCGTCCACGGCTTGGACGCGATGGCGGCCAACGTGGCGGCGCTCTGGTAATGATACTTGAAATCCACCCCGCCCACCGCCTGCATCACGGTGTCGGGATCCGGTTGGCCGCCGGCTTGGGCGAGCCGGTCAAAAATGCCGGGCACCCCGCCGCCGCCGCTGCCGATGGTAAAACTGTTCCCGATGAAAAGCACCCGGTTTTGGGCCTGACCCACTCCCGGCAACAGCAGGGTAAGGGCGGCCAGCAGGATCAGATTGTTTATTCGAGGCATGAACATGATGAATTCCAATGGGGATAAAAGAAAACGTCGGACGGCGAATGAGCGAATCGGTCTTCTCCGGAGCGACACCTTTCGGGAGCCGCGCCGCGCCCGATGGTCCCTCGGCGACGAGGTTCGCCCGTGCCGGTTGGTGTTGTGATGTTTCGATGCATTGTCGCTTGTTTTCCGCCCCAGTGTGGGCGCAGTTTCCCGAAATTGTCTCTCACGTCAAGTTTGAAGCGTGCCGGAACAAGGGAATAACCGCTGGATTCACCTTGATTCGACGGTGGGCGGTCAGCACCTTGGCCCGGGTGGAGGAGGCGGATAACGGCCACCGCTCGCGCCCACCCGGAAGAAGG
>MWDV01000447.1 GCA_002070715.1 Verrucomicrobia bacterium ADurb.Bin118 | reverse complement strand
GACCGCGCCCATGACCATCGCCTGGGGTAAAACCGCCAATGCCGTCGGCGATTCCGCGTTGAATCTTACCGTCACCGGATTGGATTTAGCCGATTGGAAACCGTTCGTGGGCGACATCGCCCCTGCGGGCCAGGTGGACGTGACGGCGAAACTGTTGTCGCAACAAGCCGGGCAACTCCTGCAATTCGAAGGCCGGACGGATGCCCGCAATCTGATTGTGTTGGTGGACACCAACCGTTTTTCCGACCTGCAACTCACGGCGGAAACGCGAGGACAGGCGCGCGAATTGAAACAGTTCAAACTCAATGCATTCACGGTGCAGCTCGCCCAAAACAACCAGCCCACACTCACTGCGGAAGGCACGGGCAACTACGACCTCGCCGCCAACACGGCCAATGCCGATGCCCGCGTGCGCGCCGTCCTGCCCGCTTTGGTGCAAATGCTCGCGATCCCCGCGGCGACCGTCACCGCCGGAAACCTGGAAGTTCACGCTCAAGTGACGCACAAAGAGACGACCCAGACCGCTGTGGGCAAAGCCGTGCTGACCGGCTTCACCGGTGGCTTCGGGGAGACGCAGTTGGCGGAGTTCGGCGGGGAAGCCGACTTTGACGTGGTGAAAACCGGCGACCAGGTGCAACTGCGCAAGACGGTCGGCAAACTGACGGAACGCGCGCAGGCTTGCGGCGATTTCGAAGTCACGGGCCAGTACAACCTGGCTACTGACGCGGGCGAAGGCACGGTTAAATTGGGGAATTTCAACCAAAATGCGTTGCGTCCGTTTTTGGCGGCTGCCCTCGGCGATAATCAATTGGTTTCCGCCACAGTGAATTCCGTCGTGACCGCCACCATGGCCGCCAACGGTGACGCCACCGCCAAAGCCGACTTCCACCTGACCAACCTTATGGTGAAAGATCTGCAAGGCAAACTGCCTCAAACTCCGCTGGAAATGCGCCTGCGGACTGATGCGGCTGTCGCCCAACAGGTCGCCCAAGTGCGCCAATGCCAACTCAACCTGACCCCCACCGACCGCGCGGCCAACGAACTGAACCTTGCGGGTTCTGTGGATTTCTCCCAAAGCAACGCGATTACCGGCAATCTCAAACTCATCGCCGAAGCGCTGGATCTGACGCGTTACTACGATTTATTCGCGGGCGATGCGACCAATAAACCACCGGCCACGGCGGCCGCCGCGGATGATCCCACCAAGGAACCGGACGCCTGGGATCTGCCCTTCCGGAATTTCACCTTCGAGGCAGCCATCGGCCGGCTTCATCTCCGCGACGTGGCCATCACCAATTGGACGACCACCGCCAAACTCAATGGCGGCCGGGTCCAGGTTCAGCCGTTTCAGTTGACCCTGAACGGCGCGCCCGTCAACGCCACCGCCGACCTTGACCTCGGGGTGCCCGGATTCAAATACGACCTGAGTTTCCAAGCGGACCAAGTGCCGCTCGCGCCGTTGGTGGACAGTTTTGTGCCCGAGCGCCGGGGGCAGATCGGTGGGGTCACCACCGTGGGAGCGCAGATCAAAGGAGCGGGCGTCACCGGCGCCGGCTTGCAACGGAACCTCACCGGACAATTCAGCATGCTCTCCACCAATCTTGGGCTGTCCATCGCCGAGGTGCGCAACCCCATCGTCAACACCATCATCAATGTGATCGTCGGCATCCCCGACCTGATCCGCAATCCCACCGCGATTGTTGGCAACATGCTGGGGCGTTTGACCGGGGCGGATCGCCCCCGCGGAGGCTGGGCGGATCAACTCACGGAAGCGCCCATTGAAGTGATGGAAATCCGTGGAAGCGCCGGGAACGGTCAGGTGGAATTGCAAACCGCCGAGGTGCGCAGCGCCGCCTTCCAGGCGCGGGCAACCGGCGGCATCGGTCTGCAACCGATTCTGACCAATTCCACGCTGCAGATACCCGTCACCGTCTCGCTCAACCGCACTCTGTCAGAGCGCGTCGGGCTGGGCGGCGGGAACTTACCCACGAACCAAGTGTATGTGGCGCTGCCGGATTTTGTCGGGATAAAAGGCACGCTGGGCGACCCCAAGGCGGACATCAATAAACTGGCGTTGGCGGGTCTGGCCGCCCGAACCGGATTGGGGGTGGCCACCCAAATTGGCGGTGCCGTCATCGAAAAACCTGGAAAAATCCTGGGGACGGTCGGCAGCCTGTTGGGCGTCGGTTCAACCACGATGACCACCAACGCCCCCGCCACGAATGCTCCGGCCGCCGATCCCGCGGGCAATTTGCTGCGCGGCTTGGGCACCATCCTCGGCGGGAGCCGCCCGGCAGCCCCAACGACCAACGCCCCGCCACCGCGCTAAACCAAGGCCAATCGCCCGGTGCGGTGTTGTGAAGAAAACAACGCCGGGTGTTTCGTGATTCTCCCGTTCCGGCGCCAACCCGACGCGAGAAGCGGATGGAAAATTTATCTTGGATAAGACCAGGCTGGACTTTCCCTCGCCCGGAAAGAAGATGACGGGAAAACGGCAGACTGCTTCACCCGACATGGACACAAAAATTTTGGCGCAGATGGAGGCCGCCGAGTTGCGGCAGTATTTGGATTTCCTGCTGTGGCATTACAAAGTGGCCGATGCCTTTTGGTTCATTTACACCACGGAACGCTTTGGACAAAGCACGGCGGAGGAACTCAACACCCGGGTCTGGGGACGCGCCGGCGGCTTGGCGGCGAAAGATCTGGTGGCGCGATTCCAGATTGAGGAGAAGGGGCTGCGGGGCTTTGTCCGGGCCTTGCGTTTATATCCCTGGAGCCTCCTGATCGGTTATGAAATCGAGGAACGCTCCGATGAAGTCATTCTCACCGTGCCTTCCTGCCCGAGTCAGGAAGCGCGGCTGAAACGCGGCTTGGGCGAGTATGCCTGCAAGGACATGCACCGGGCGGAGTTTGAGAGTTTTGCCCGCGTGATTGACGAACGGATCCGGGTGGAATGCCGGTTCGCGCCGCCGGACGCGCATCCGCCGGGATTGTTCTGTCAATGGCGTTTCTTCCTGGCGGATGACGGCCCGCGCGGCTGAAAAACATTGCGTCAGCGGGCTGAGTGATTCAGATTTCAGCGGTTTCGCGGAGAGGTGGCTGAGTGGTTTAAAGCGCACGCCTGGAGAGCGTGAGTACCCCGAAAGGGTATCCAGGGTTCGAATCCCTGCCTCTCCGCCAACCTCAATTCCAGCCAATGTTTACAGGGGTTTTGCGCGCTTTTCTGGATTTTTTAGAATCTGAGAATGTAAGCAGGCTGTAAGCATTCTCCTCTAGCCACACTATGCCGCAACACGAAAACAGGAGGGGCAACACGCCGCTTTTTATCCTGCCCCGGACGAGGGGGCGCGACCAGATCGGAGGCGGGGGACGGCGATTCTTTTGTGGCTCGGAAAGTTTTACCGGCCAGAGGCGCGGCGGGTCGGGCCGGGCAGGCGCCACGAATTCCACCGCAGCGGATTGTCCTGCCCGCGCCGTGTGCCGGGCGGCTCGAATCCCGCAGCGCGCGTCTCGGGGGCTAGAGACCGTGGTATTGAGGTTGATGACAGTAAGAAAATCGAATCGCGTTAGGGGCGGCATGATCCCTCCTTTTTCGCCGAGGCAGAGATTGGATACAACGGCGATTTAGGGAGACGCTGAATAAAGCCTGAATGATGGATTTCTGAGATGCGCGGGCTGAGGCGGCGGGCGCGAGGCGGTTTGG
>MWDV01000446.1 GCA_002070715.1 Verrucomicrobia bacterium ADurb.Bin118 | reverse complement strand
ACGCAATGATTTGACGCCTCCCGCAAAAGCAGGATATTTCAGCCCGCACAAACCAGCGTGAAAATCGAGTTGCCGCCCATTTTGGCTCCGACCGAATCCGCCACCGTATCCCCCGGGGCGGACGAACCGGTTTGTTTTCATTGCGGCACCCCGTGCGGCGGAGCGGCGGTGTGGCATGCGGGCCAGGCTTTCTGCTGCCACGGATGCCGGACGGTGTTCGAGTTGTTGGCGGAGAGCGGGCTGGGCCATTTCTACGATCTCGGCAAACAGGCGGGCATTCGCATCAAAACGGCGACGCGCGAGGATCAATTCCGGCATCTGGATGACCCGGCGGTGCGGGAGCGCTTGGTGGATTTTGCGGATGACCGGACCTGCCGGGTCACCTTGCGCATCCCGGCGATTCATTGCGTGGCGTGCGTGTGGTTGTTGGAAAATCTGTTCCGGCTGCATTCTGCCATCGGACGCACGGAGGTCAATTTCCCGCGACGCGAGGCGGCGGTGACGTTTGATCCCGCGCGGTTGAAGCTCAGCGGTTTGGTGGCCTTGCTCAGCTCCCTGGGTTACGAGCCGGTGTTCAACCTGGCCGATTTGGGAACGTCGTCCGCTCCGTCCGTGCCCCGCCGGCTGTGGTTGCAACTGGGCGTGGCGGGCTTCGCGTTCGGCAACGTGATGATGCTGAGCCTGCCGGGCTACTTGGGCATGGAAAGCGCGGGCAATCCGGCGCTGGCGCGGTTCCTGGGCATCGTGTCCCTGGGGCTGGCCCTGCCGGTGGTGTTTTACAGCGCGGCGGACTACTGGCGGTCGGCCTGGCAGTGTCTCCGGCAACGAACGCTGACGATTGAACTGCCCCTTGCCATCGGCATGGCGGCTTTGTTCGGACAAAGCCTCTACGAAATCACCCGCGGCCTGGGACCGGGGTATCTCGATTCCCTGACCGGGCTGGTGTTTTTTCTCCTTTGCGGACGGTTGTTCCAGCAAAAGACCTACGACCGGCTTTCGTTTGATCGTGACTATCAATCATTTTTCCCGTTGTCGGTGGTGCGCCAGACGACGCAGGGCGAAACCACCGTGGCGCTGGCACGCCTGCGGGTGGGCGACCGGCTGCGCTTGCGGCATGGCGAATTGATTCCGGCGGATGCCCGGCTCGTGAGTGGTCCGGCGTTGATTGATTACAGCTTTGTCACGGGCGAATCCGATCCGGTGGCGCGGCAACCGGGTGATTACCTCTATGCGGGCGGCCAGCAAACCGGCGCCGCCATCGTCGTGGAAATTGTGAAACCGGTTTCGCAGAGCTACCTGACCTCGTTATGGAGCCACGCCGCCTTCACCAAAACCCGCACCCCAACCCTGCAAACGCTGACCAACCGGTTAAGCCGCGGGTTTGTGGTGGGACTGGCGGTCGTGGCGTTGAGCACCGCAGCCTACTGGGCCTTGACCAATCCGGCCCTGACTTGGTGGACGTTTACGGCGGTCTTAATCGTGGCGTGTCCGTGCGCGCTGGCGTTGGCGGCGCCCTTCGCCCTCGGCACGGCGCAACGGTGGCTGGCGCGGCAGAACGTGTTTCTGAAAAATCCGCAAGTCTTGGAAACGCTGGCCCGTGTGGAGGCCATCGTGTTCGATAAAACCGGCACTTTGACCGCGCCGCGCCAGGCTGCGGTGACTTGGACGGGCGGGCAATTGTCCGTGGACGAAGCGGCCGACGTCGCGGCTCTGGCGGAGCATTCGACGCATCCACTGGCGCGGGAAATCAGCGAGGCATGGAAGGCCCGATGGACGGGGAACGGAGGCGAACCGGAAACCGGTCCGATCACCGATTTCCAGGACCATCCCGGACGCGGCCTGGCCGGGCGCCGGCGGTATCGGCGCATCCAGTTGGGATCGGCCCGTTGGCTGCGGGAATGGGGGGTGACGGTCCCGGCTGATTTTCCGGAAACGGAAGCCCCCGCCGGGGCCACGGTTCACTGCGCCTTGGATGGCGTCTATCGCGGTCATTATCGAATCGTCAGCCGGCTGCGGCCGCGGACGGATGATTTGATTGGCGGACTGGCCCCACGCTTCGATTTGGCGCTGCTCAGCGGGGACAACGAACGCGAGCGCCAGACCTTTCGCGCATTGTTCGGCGAACGGGCTGGCCTCCACTTCAACCAAACGCCGCTGGGCAAACTGGATTTCATCCGCCGCCTGCAACAAACCGGCAAGACCACGATGATGGTGGGTGACGGCTTGAACGACGCCGGTGCGTTGCGGCAAAGTGATGTCGGCGTGGCGGTGGTGGAACAGATCGGCGCGTTTTCTCCAGCCAGCGATGTGATCCTCGAAGCCAGCCAGGTGGGGCGGTTGCCGGCGTTGCTGCGGTTTGCCCGCTTGGCGGTGGGCGTGGTCTATGTGAGTTTTGGTCTGTCGGTGATTTACAACGGCGTGGGCATCAGTTTTGCCGCGCGCGGCGTGCTGTCGCCGCTGGTGGCGGCGGTGTTGATGCCGCTCAGTTCGGTTTCCGTGGTGGCTTTTGCCTGCGGGGCCACGATCTGGGCGGCACGGCGATGTGGATTTACCGGCGGGGGAGGCGGTCCGGCATGAGCGCGATTTACCTGCTCATTTCCGCCAGCCTCTTGGTGGCCCTGGGATTTTTGGCGGCCTTCATTTGGGCGGTGCGCTCGGGGCAATACGAGGACACCCACACCCCCGCGCTACGCGTGTTGGGGGAGGATCCGCCCCCGGCCCGACCGGACGGCGCGCCGGAGACATGGAAGAGAAATAACAAACATGAACGTTGAGACCTTTCGTTACGACAACCGGGTGGTGCGGGCTTTCTGCCTCGCGACGGCTTTTTGGGGCTTGATCGGCACCAGCGTGGGCTTGCTGGCCGCCTGCCAGTTATTCTGGCCCGGGCTGAATCTGGAACTGCCCTTCACCACCTTTGGCCGCATCCGCCCGTTGCACACCAACGCGGTGGTCTTTGCCTTTGTCGGCAACGGCATGTTCATGGGCATCTACTGGTCGCTGCAACGGCTGTGCAAAGCGCGCATGTTCAGCGACACGTTGAGCTGGCTCAATTTCTGGGGATGGAACGCCATCATCGTGGCGGCCGCGCTCACGTTGCCGCTGGGGCTGACGACGAGCAAGGAATACGCGGAACTGGAGTGGCCGATTGACATTGCCATCACCGTGGTCTGGGTGGCGTTCACGGTGAACCTGCTGGGCACGGTCCTGCGGCGGCGCGAGAAGCACATGTACGTGGCCATTTGGTTTTACATCGCCACGGCCATCACGGTGGCGGTGCTGCACATCGTCAATTCCCTGGCCGTGCCCGCCGGGCCTTTCAAGAGTTATCCCATCTACGCCGGCGTGCAGGATGCGCTGGTGCAATGGTGGTACGGGCACAACGCGGTGGCGTTCTTCCTGACCACCCCCTATCTCGGCCTGATGTATTACTACCTCCCCAAGGCGGCGAACCGGCCGGTGTTCAGCTACCGGCTTTCGATCATTCATTTCTGGGGATTGATTTTCATTTACATCTGGGCGGGCCCGCACCATCTGCTCTACACCGCGCTGCCGGACTGGGCGCAATCGCTGGGCATGGTTTTCAGTGTGATGCTGGTGGCGCCGAGTTGGGGCGGCATGTTGAACGGGTTGCTCACGCTGCGCGGGGCGTGGGACCAGGTCCGCCAGGACCCGGTGCTCAAGTTCCTGGTCGTCGCCGTGACGGCCTACGGCATGGCCACGCTGGAAGGTCCGACGCTGGCGGTCAAGAGCGTCAACGCCCTTTCGCATTACACGGATTGGACGATCGCGCATGTGCACACCGGCGCGCTGGGGTGGAACGGGTTTCTCACCTTCGGCGTGCTCTACTGGCTCTTTCCGCGGCTGTACCACACCAAACTCTGGTCCACCAAACTGGCCAATTACCATTTCTGGATTGGCCTGCTGGGCATGATGTTTTACCTGTTGCCGATCTACGTGAGCGGCGTCACCCAGGGCTTGATGTGGAAACAGTTCACCGGCGACGGCTTCCTGCAATACGGCAACTTCCTGGACATCGTCATCCGCCTGCTGCCCATGCACAAACTGCGCGCGCTGGGCGGGACGTTTTATGTGACGGGCATTGTGCTGCTGTGCGTGAACCTGTATCGCACCGCCCGGAGCGGCCGCTTTGAACCAGAAACGGAAGCCCAGGCGCCGGCCTTGCGCCGCTCGGATAGCGCCGGGGAAAAACGCTGGACGCATCGCTGGCTGGAAGG
>MWDV01000445.1 GCA_002070715.1 Verrucomicrobia bacterium ADurb.Bin118 | reverse complement strand
CGTTCTGTCTGTCGCGGCATTCCTAATCGGCGTCCTCGCAACGATAGAATTCTGAATTTCCACCGGCTGTCCCGCCAAACGGTGTGAAAGAATCTAGCGGCGCTGATACCGTTTCCGATGTTGTTAACCAGGGCGCGGAGCGACGCCCGGGCAGCGGGAGCGCCGGAGGCGCGGCCTCTTGGTAGGAACCGCCAGCCCCCCTGGGAGGGACAGGTTCCACCCTGTCCCCAGTCTCTCTCCTCCTGCCGGAGTTGGAAAATTGGTTGCGTTTGGTTCTACAAAGCAACGGTGTTTAGTGCGCAAGGGAGCAGTTTGGATTTTTGAGGAGGGGGTTTATGAGGATGACGAGTTTGCGCATACAGGCGGTGATGGCGACGAGCGGTCTCTTTCCGGCGGCCCGCAGGCGCTGATCAGGATGCGGTCGTGGCGAATGGCGCTCCAGGTGGCCATGTAGAGGGCGCAGCGGACGGGTCGCCGCCCGCCACTGATGCGGCGAATTCCGTTTTGCGCGCCGCTGTCGCGATGGTAAGGCGCAACGCCAGCCAAGGCCGCCGCAGTCTGGCGGTTGAGGCTTCCCCGTTCAGGCATTTCGGCCAGCACCGTCGCGGCGACGACCGGACCGACTCCGGGAATGGCATCGAGCCGGCGGGCCTTGTGCGCCAGCACGACATCGGCGGCGATGAGTTGGGTGATGGCTTGATTGCATGGTTCGATTGGCTTTGCCAACAACCGGCGAAGCGGCCGCGCCTGGCGTTGACAGAACGCATCAGCATGATGTTCGGCCCGGTTGGTTTCCACGGTCAGGGTGTGGATGCGTTGGCGGCGGCGCTGGGACCAATCGGCCAGCCGCTGTGGTTGAGGCGACGTGGGCGGCGTGACGCGCGGGTGAAAGGTGCCGCCGTATGGCGTGAGCACGGCGGCATCCATCGGATCGGTCTTGGCCCGCCGGCCCTGGGCGCGGGCGAAGTAGCGGACCCGCCCCGCTTCCACAATGCTGACGGGAATGTTGGCTGCCTGCAACGCGCGCACGACCGGCTGCTCATAACCGCCGGTGGCCTCGCAGACGACGTGAACCTCCGACAGCGAACGCACCCGTTTGAGCAGTTGGGCATGGCCTTTGGCATGGTTGGACAGGTGGTAAAAACGGCCAGCGAGGTGAAGCGGCAAAGAGCGCTTGGCCACATCGAGGCCAGCGTAGAGGATAGGGTGGTTGTTCGGACTCATCCTTACAGGATACGAGCTACGATCATTAATGGTTGTCGTGCTCAAGCAACGGTTCGAGTTCAGGACCATGGGCGCACACGGAACGAGCTTTGTAACGCATCACGCCCAAGCGTATGCTGATGCCGCACGTTCCCGTGCACGCCGTTGCCTGTCCGCCTGCAGGCGGGAAGGCCACTCCATTTTGACGGCCTCATCCGAGGCTGCCAAGCAGGACAAGATGGAAGATATAAGAGGCCACCCCTGACGGGGCTGGGTTTCTGCTTTGCGAGTGAGCACATCATTACGCGCTGGCGGTACCCAGATATTGCCCTGGTCGGGGTTGTTTCTGTTGGTCGGAAGCGCCAGAGGACTGGCGCAGTCCAAAAGCTGGCGCCTAAATCCCGCGTGCGGGCGGACACAAAGCGTCATGGAGTGTGGCAGTCTTCTGCCGCTTTCTGCCGGCCGATAGAGGGGGTTCTTGGTGTTGAATTTTGTTCACAAGGGCGCGGCGCGCCTCGCCGGGCCGCAGGAGCGTCGTAGGGGCGGCATCTTCCCTCCTTTTGCCCCGAGGATTGGAGGCAACGGCGATTGGGTTGTGAGGCCGGACTATGCCGCTCCTGACGGAGCTGGGAAATTATTGCGAACGGTTTCTACAAAGATGTCGCCCCAGACGGGGCTTAACTATTGTTTGCCTCCGACATTCGGCCTTCGGTTTTCTTGAGAGCCGGTGGAACGACCAACGCGTCCGTTCCAGCTAAACCGGAAACCGCAACCAAGACGACCGCGCTCTCCGCGTCAAATCCGACCTCCATCCATGGCGCGGAAGCGCCGTAGGGGCACGGCGACCGCAAGAGCCTGCCTGAGATCACATCAGTGCGGTGGGTGCGTCCGGGCCATCTCTTGAGGAACGAGATGCAGTGGGTTTGGGGAGCGCACCCGCCCCGGGTGCGGTTCGACGCGCCCCGCGTCGAACGCTAGCCCGAGCGAGTGGGGTAAAGCGCAGGATATGCTCGAATTGTCGGTCTTTCCGGTGGACGAGGCGTCCGCCGGCACACGCGAGGCGCGTATGCTCCCCAGTCCCAGCGGAGCCGGCGCGGTTTATGGGCGTCGAGAAGCGGTCGATTCCTGGTGTTGACTACTCGCTGTGGGCGGGTGGGGTTGCTGGCATGACGCAGCCGTTACGCATGGGAGATCCCAGAATCCACGGTTTTTCAAAAGCGCCAGAGGACTGGCGCAGTCCAAAAGCTAGCGCGGGGGCCGGGCGATTGACGGCGGCGAGTTATCTGCGCGCGGCTAGTAGAAACACGGCGGCGGCGCGGTTTACCTTTTCACCGCGCCGCCGACCCAATCCGGGTGAATAATTAACGCCGTTGGCGAGCCGGAGAACGCTCAGGCGCGTTCCATGTATTTGCCCGTGCGCGTGTCCACTTTGAGTTTCTCGCCGGTCTTGATGAACAGCGGGACTTGCAGGGTGATGCCTGTTTCCATCAGGACCGATTTCTGCACGTTGTTGGCGGAATCCCCACGCACCCCTTCCGGAGCGTCAGTGACGGTCAAGATCACACTGGCAGGCAGTTCCACCGAAACCACTTTTTCCTCCACAAAGGTCACGGTTGCCTCTCCGTTTTCGACGAGGAAATCCTTGGCGTTGCCGACCAACTCGGGAGTGAGCGTGACGGTTTCGTAGGTTTCCGGGTCGGTAAAGACGAAATCCGCGCCCTCCTTGTAGCTGAATTCCATCCGCCGGGTCCGCAGGGCCACCGTTTCCACTTTTTCGGTGGAACTGAAGCGCACGTCGGACGATTTGCCGGTGCGGGTGCTGCGGAGGGAAGCCTGCACGAACGCGCGCAGATTGCCCGGGGTGCGGTGCTGCACGTCCAGCACCACGCAAATATCATTGTTGTAATCAATCGCCATTCCGCGGCGAAGGTCATTTGCTGCAATTGCCATAACTACTCTTTGCTGTCGCTTGTTTGAAGTGTGTCATACGGTACACAAGCAGACCTTGGGAAGCAAGCCTCGTTTCAGGGTTGGCGATTGGGGGGAAGCCAACGAAAGACTGAGGACCAAGGAGACCGCTTCTTCAAGCCGCCGCGAATGCCGCTTGAAATCGGATGGCAGTCCCTTATCGTAGCGGCAAAGCTGCCTGCGGAGATGCATAAGCGCACTAAAACTTGGGCTTCGTTTGACGAGATGCGGAAAGCCGCCGAAGACGGCGATCCGCAGGCGCAATGTTACTACGGGATTTGTTACCAGACTGGCCAAGGTGTGACGCAGGATTATCAGGAAGCGGTCAAATGGTTCCGCCGGGCGGCAGATCAAGGCGACGCCACCGCGCAATGTTACTTGGGTTTTTGTTATCAGACGGGTCAAGGCGTGCCCCAGGAATTGGGCATGGCGGCCAAGTGGTTTCGGGAGGCAGCCGAACAGGGCGATCCCGCCGCGCAATTCAACCTCGGGGTTTGTTATGAAACCGGGGCGGGGGTGCCCCAAAACTACGCGGAGGCCGTGAAATGGTACCACGCGGCCGCGGAACGGGGCGAACCGCAGGCGCAGTTCAACTTGGGGGTGTTTTATGAACAGGGACAAGTCGTGCCCCAGAATTACGTTGAAGCGGTGAAATGGTATCACTTGGCGGCGGAACAGGAGTGCGCCCCCGCCCAATGCAACCTTGGCTTGTGTTATGAAACCGGGCGCGGCGTCCGCCAAAAGAGCTCGCAGGAAGCGGTGAAATGGTTCCTCCGCGCCGCCCGGCAGGGCGACAAGACCGCCCAGCACAATCTCGGTCTGTATTACGCCCGGATCGAAGCGGCCGCCGAAATCGAAGACCATCCAGCCGACGACGCAGAGGATGGTTAAGCCGTCCTGGAAATTTCTTTCGTTCCGGGCGCCCGGCTGAAGTGGCGGGGCTTGGTTCGGCAATGCCGCTCCCGGCGCGCGTGATTTCTGTTAATCCGGGCCCAACGATTTTTTGCTGGCCTGAAACGGATGGTTGCTGACAATAAGCCACGACAGTTAAACCTGACGCTTATGAAACTTTCTCGTCGCCAATTCTTCGCCGGGGCCGCTCTGGCCACCGCCACCACACTTCCCCGTTCGGTCCGGGCCCAGACATTGCCCCCGCCGCCGCAACCGGCGCGGTTGCGCCTGTCCTGTCAGGAAAAAGTTGCCCCGGGGGAAACGCTCGCGGAGAAATTGGATTTTTTGGAGGCCCACGGCTTTGAAGGTATCGAGCCCGGGGGCGGCGGTTTGAGCCGGCGCGTGGAGGAATTTCAAAAAGCGCTCGCGGGCCGGCGGATCAAAATTAGCGCCATCTGCGCCGGGTTCGAGGGCGTGTTGATTTCCGAACAGGAGGAGGTCCGCGCCAAGGCAATGCGTTCGATGAAGGAAATTCTCACCGCCGCCGGCGCGCTGGGTTCGGTGGGCATGATCATGGTGCCGGCGTTTCACAACCAAACGAAACTCGGGCACCAGGAATCGCGCGAGCTGCTGGTCAAACTGCTGCCGGAACTGGGCGAACACGCGCACCGGGCAGGCACGAAAATTTTGCTCGAACCGCTCAACCGGAAGGAATGCCATTTTCTCCGCCAGGTCGCGGATGCCGCCGCCATTTGTCGCGATGCCAATCATCCCGGCGTGGGGGTGATGGGCGATTTCTGGCACATGACGTGGGAGGAAACGAGCGACTTTGCCGCGTTCGTGGCGGCGGGCAAATACCTGCAACATGTCCATGTGGCCAGTCGCAAGGACCGTAAAATGCCGGGGGAAGACGCGGGCGACAATTACGTGGACGGCATGCGGGGGCTTAAATTCATCGGCTATCAAAACTTCATCAGTTTTGAATGCGGGTGCAAAGGAGACCGTCGGCAAGCAATTGCCGCCGCGGCGAAATTGCTGCGCGAACAGTGGGCGCAAGCATAAGCCGGACGGCTAATCGTTGATGGTATCCGGGCACGCCGCCCGCAAGCGGCGGCCAACTTGGCGCCGGTCGTGTGGCATGATTCTTTTGGCACTCCCGCCGATCCAGTGCTCGCGCCAGCAAATGCAAACCGCGCTTGCGTTCGGTGTTAAGCTAAATCCGTGAACCGCATTCGCCGCGCCTGCCTTGCCCGTTTCCGCCGGGCTTTGGATCGGCTGGGCGCCCGCCAGCCGGAGAAAGGTCTAGCGCTCCTTATGGCCCGGGCTCACGCGCAAACCCTCCGCACGAAGGTCACGCCCAATGAAGCGTGGGCACAGCTCGACGCGCAATTGCAACGTCAGTGGGCGCGACTGACCGCGCGACGCGGCGGAAGCGATCCGATGATAACGGAGTCCGCGGAGCCGCGTTTTGTGTGCGACGCCGGTTTGGGCGGCCTGGCCCGCTGGTTGCGGGCGGCGGGGTATGAAGCCGCCTGGACCGCCGGCATTGCGGATGATGCCCTGTTGCGGGCGGCCCGCGAACAACGCGCCCTGCTGCTGACCACCGACAGTCTGTTGCTTGAGCGTCGGGTGATTCGCGAGGGAACGATCCCGACCCTCTGGCTGCCGCCATGGGGACGCGCGCCCGAGCAGTTGGCCCGTGTGTTTCGCGAATTGCGGTTGCGGCCCCGGACCCCGCGGTGCATGGCGTGCGGCGGCGAATTGCGCCGCGAGGACAAAGCCGCCGTGGCGGCCCGCATTCCACCGCGCACCGCCCGTTGGTTGGACCTCTACTTCGTCTGCGCGCGCTGCAATCGCCTTTTCTGGCATGGGACGCATTGGGCGCGCATTACCGAACGGCTGCGGTCCTTGGGAATTGACGAAACTTCGTAAGGCGGCGAGATGGGCTTTGGCGTGCCGGGGCGGAGCGGTTTTGCATTTGGGAAAGCCTGACGAAGCTTGCGGCACCCGGGGCGAATCGGCTATCTCACGGGCATGGACTCCCGCGAAGCGTTGGTTGCGCTGAATCTCATCGAAGGCATCGGGCCGGTGCGCGTCCGGCAATTGCTGGATCATTTTGGCGAAGCCCCCCGCATTCTGAGCGCGTCCCGCGCGGAGTTGTTGCGCGTGCGCGGGGTGGGCGAAGAGACGGCGGAGTCCATCGCGCAGTGGGAAACCAAGGTGGACTTGGCCGCGGAATTGAAGCGGATCGAGGATTTTGGCTGCCACATTCTCACGCAAGCGGACGCGGCCTATCCCGAATTGCTCCGGCAGATTTATGATCCGCCTGTGGTGCTGTATGTGAAGGGGGAGTTGACGGCGCCGGACAAGAACGCCGTGGCGATGGTGGGATCGCGCACCACCACGCACTACGGCATCGAAGCGGCGCGCAAACTGGCGTATCAACTCGCCTATGTCGGCGTGACCGTGGTCAGCGGCGGCGCGCGCGGGATTGACACCGCTGCGCATCAGGGCGCTTTGAGCGCCGGCGGCCGCACGCTGTGCGTGTTGGGCACCGGCATCAATCGGGTCTTTCCACCTGAGAACAAGGATTTGTTCGAGCGGATTGCGGCGCACGGGGCGGTGCTGACGCAGTTTCCTTTCAACCGTAACGGCGACCGCCAGACCTTCGCCATTCGCAATCGTATCGTGGCGGGAATGACCCTGGGCACGGTGGTGGTGGAAGCGAACCTGACCAGCGGCGCGCTCATCACGGCCAACTTTGCCACGGAGTATGGACGCCAGGTATTTGCCGTGCCGGGCCGGATTGATTCCCCGCGCAGCAAAGGCTGCCACGATTTGATCAAGAAAGGGGCGAAACTGTGTGAGGGCGCGGAGGACGTGCTCAGCGAATTTGAATACCTCTTCCCGGCCAGTAACCGCCCACCGTCTCCCGCGGACACCGGGGTGTTGCCGGCGCTGGCATTAAGTCCGAATGAACAGAAGGTGTACGACGCCCTCGGGAAGGAGGAAACGAGTGTGGACGAAATCATCCGGCACAGCGGATTGCCCGCCTCGGCGGTGAGTGTGGCGTTGCTCGGACTGGAGATGAAGCGCGTTATCAAGCAGCTTCCGGGCAAACTGTTTGTGCGCAACCACTGACGCGTGGTTTGGCTGCCGATGGAGGAGCCTCCGCAAGTATCCATTGTCCTGCCGGTGCGCAATGCGGCCCGGACCCTGCCTGCGGCCTTGGAGAGCATCCGCGCGCAAACCCTGCGCGCGTGGGAGTTGGTGGCGGTGGATGACGGGTCCCGCGATGAAACGGCGCGTCAACTGCGGGACGCCGCGCGGGCGGATGCGCGCATCCGCGTGTGGACGCAACCGGCTCAAGGGATTGTGGCGGCCCTGCAGCGCGGTTGTGCGGCGGCCCGTGGCGAATTCATCGCCCGGATGGACGCGGACGACTGGATGGCGCCGGAGCGGTTGCAACGTCAGGTGGCGTTCCTGCGAGCGCATCCCCGGCTGGGCGTGGTTTCCTGTCGCGTGCGTTTCGGGGGCGATCCCGTCGCACAGGCGGGTTATGCCGCGCATGTGGCTTGGATTAATTCGCTGTGCACCCCCGCGGCCATCGCGCGGCGGCGGTTTGTGGAATCGCCGGTGGCGCACCCGAGCGTCCTGTTCCGGCGCGCGTTGCTCGCGCAACACGGCGGTTATGCGGCGGGGGATTTCCCCGAGGATTACGAACTTTGGTTGCGCTGGATGGCGGCGGGCGTGCGCTTCGGCAAGGTGGCGGCGGAACTCCTGACCTGGCACGATTCACCCACGCGACTCTCGCGGGTCGAGGCGCGGTATCGAACGGCGGCTTTTTACCGGACGAAATGCCGGTATCTGGCGCACTGGTTGAAAACACAGGTCCCGCCGCCACGCGAAGTCTGGTTGTGGGGCGCGGGACGGGTGACGCGGCAACGGTTTCAGGCGCTGGAAACTGCGGGAATCAGGCCGGCGGGTTTCGTGGATGTGGACGTGAAAAAGCAGGGCCGGCTGCGGGATGGCCGGCGCGTGGTGGCGCCCGGAAAATTGCCGCCTCAAAATCAGGCGTTCGTTGTGGCGGGAGTCGCGAAGCGCGGAGCGCGCGAACTGATCCTGGCGGAGTTAATTCGACAAGGCCGCGTTGAAGGCGAGGATTTTTTGTTGGCTGCCTGAGATCGGCAACGCCCCCGGCGCTTCACGAACTTCATCCGGGCAACCCGTATTTTCCCTTCGCCTGCGGCGGCGGCCCGGGGGATGCCGTCGAAGGGTCAGCTCTCGGTGGATAGCGAACGAACCACCAGCTCGCCCTCCTCATTCGAGCAGAACGTCAGCAGGATGGAATCAAATGCGTACTGGCTGGTCGAAATTTGATTGGTACTGGCCAGCAGCGTGAATTCGATGATCCCCGCATTGAACGGAATGCAGACGACGCGGGCATACTGGACGCCTCCGGCGCCGTTCGGAACATGCAGGTCAAAGGCTGGGCCGGAATGGTTGGCGGCGCTTCGGGAAAATTCCTCCTCGATCTTGGCGCCCGGGAACCGATCCAGAAGGGTCTGCCGCAGGGTGTCGGCGCGGAGTGAAGGGCTGGTTGCCGCGGGTGTATCCTTGAAAACAAGGCTGATGGAGCAGGTGTAATCTTCTTTGACGAGGGCGATTTTTCCGGAGGTCAGGGCATCCAAGCGAAACCCCGCCGGCACGACAAAAGCGAATTCATTGGTGCCGAAGTTTATGTAGGCCCGCTTTACCGTCTCCGCGCCGATGACTTCCTCGCTCTTGAGGACGGTCTGGACGGCGGGATGATCGGTCCGGGTTGCTTCGGCAAATGATTGCGCGGCGGCGGTTCCCGCAAGAGCCCCGGCCGTGATAAGAAGCGCAGTGATGACGGGTAGCATGGGATAAAAGCGAGGTTGCATCTTAAGGATTGTAAGTCACCGTGTGGGGCGGCGGCACAGCCCAGTTATAGCGGATGGGGACCATGGCGCAGGGCACCCCGGGCGGCTGTTTGGCGGGGTCCATAAAATTGATGTCAAAACTGAACTTCCGGGTGGGCGCGCTGTAATAGTTCCCCGGATTTTTGAACTGGGTGGTGGCCATGGTGCTGGCAAACAGGTTGATGAGCGAGGTGTTGAGCGTCACACTTCGATTGGCGGTCCAATCCTCCAGCAACCGCGGCAGGTTATGCACGCCGCCGCTGAACTGGGTGTTGCCGCTGCCCGTGGAGGGCACGTTTCCGGTCAGGATGGCGGCGTTCACGGTGGTATTCGCCGCCGGTCGCTCGGTGTAGGAGCGCGAACTTTTGGCGTCGTTCCAGTTGGGCGAGAGGATGGTCAACGCATCGCACATGAGCGCGCTGGGGACAGTGGCGGTTGTGTTGGTGGTATTGAGGTGGGCCGGGTTGGGGCAATTGTAAATCCCTTGGACGTACAAGGGATTGGGGGTTGCCACTGAGAAACCCAGTCCGCCGTTTTGCGGGAGGGTGGCGCCGTTGGCCAGGCGGACCCCGCTCAGTTGCGAACTGTTGTTGGGCCGGTTGTCCGCCACAAAAAGGATCGTGGGATAAGTGCCCGAACCGACGGGAAACTTGGACAAGACCGAGGCATTGGTGCTGATCCACTTGTTGTATTTGGCCACATCAATCTCGGTAGTGCGGATCGTTTTACCCTCCCGTTGGTCCGTGAAGGTTTTGCTCGTGGTGAGGAAGGGGAAATTGGTGGCCAGCACCGCCGGCGAGTTGGAAACGGTGATCGTGATCGGCGACGGGTCCGCGCCGGGCAACTGGCCGTAAACGCTGTTCTGAATGCGCGCGGTGACGGTGGCATTGCTCACCAGCAGGACCACTTGCGCCTGATGGTAAAGACGCTGATGCCCCGCCTGTCCGCTGGGGCTTTCCGTCGGCGGCGGGATCTCGATCATGGAATGCGTGTTGGTCATGTTGATGGTGGTCGAGACGGTGGGCACATTGGTTCGGGACCCCGGCTGGCCGCGGAAGGTTCCCCGGTTGTTCCAATTAGGTCCCTGCCCGTTCCATTTCGGAGAACTGATGGTGCCGGTGGTGGTCACCGTGCCGTTGAAGGTGAGGGAGGCGCTGGTGCCCGTGTAGATGTTGGCATTGGCGTGCGTGCGTCCGTTGACCGTCATGGTTTGGCAGGTGCTAAATTCCAGCAGGCTGTTGTAAAAGATGGCGTAGGTGGTGAGTGGGACCAACGCCAGCAACACATCGGTCTGAACCGCGTTGGTGATGTTGTAACGCCCCTCCTTGGAACGCGCGTTGGACACAATCCGGTAGATGGGGCTGTTGATGGCGAACGCGCCGGGGTACTGCGAGGGCAGCGGGCCGCTGTAATTGGTGAGGAACCCCACGTAGGTGCAACCCACATTGCCCTGGCCATCGGAGAATTCAAAATTGGACCAATACGGGCTTTCCGAGGCATTGGGCGCGCTGTTCCGGTACAACGGTAGATTCATCACCACTCCCGGCAGGCCGTACGCTTGAAAATCATAGGCCAGGCGCGCGTAGGCTTTTTCCACCGCGGCTTCGGCAACGTTCAAATTAACGGTGTACTCGTTGTTGCGATCGTTGAGCGAGGCCACCGTGGTGGTGCGTTGCATGCTGGCCGCCACCGCCAGCAAACCGAGGGCGGTGGTGGAGAGGACCATCAGCAGCGCGTAGCCGCTGGTATCAGGACGAGGAATATTGGTTCTGGTTTTCATGCGCCATCAGGAACGTGGGGGGTGACCCGGAACTCCAATTTGTAGAAATCGTAGAGGCAGTTCGGGCCGACCAAGGTGGTGGGATATTGATACTGAAAAAACTGCAACATGACATTGATGACCCCCTTGTGGGTCAGGTCCGTTTGGACGTTGCCCCGGTAATCTTCAGCCCGGAAATACATGCTGTTGGTCAGATATTGGGCAACGAGGGTGGAGATGGCCGTCTCGCTCTGGTAACGCCGCAGCTCGCCCTGGGCGGTGTTGAAATAATAGAGAATGTAGCGATTCGTATCCGCAGTCAGGCAGAGTTTCAGCGCGGTGCCAATTTGCGCGGTCCCATTGGGAATGGGGACAAAGGAGTTGGGATCGCCGTTGCCCATCTCCCAGATTTTGGCCGCCCGGATGTCGAGCGTCATTTTGTCGAAGGCGGCGCGGGACTGGTCGCTCGCGCCCAGCTTGCTCACCACCAACTGATTCTGGCGCAAACCAAACAGATGACCGTAAACCGTGGCCATGGCCACCAGGCTGAAAATGGCCACCGTCACGAGCAACTCGGGCAGCGTGAGCGCCCAGAGACCGCGCCGGGACCGCGCGGTCCGGCGAAAATTTGCGAGAGAGATCAGATTCATATCGAAGTGTGATCCCGATTGTCCGGCGCCAGATAGGTGCAGGCCGTATTGGTGAAAAACTGGTTTTGCAGGCCGGCGGAAAATCGCCAGACCGTATCCACCCGCACCATGTAAACTTGCACCGGCGGCATGGTGGACCCATTCAGATACAGCAGCTCGACTGTCACATAATTAGTGGCGTGCAGGACATTTGTGCCTGAAATCGGGACATCCAAAACGGCCCAGGAATAGCCCCGTCCCGTCTTCGTGGAGTTATTGTAACTCCAGCCCACCAGGTTCAGGTTGGTAATCTCATTTTTCCCAATGGAGGGATCCCAAACGGCGGAGCGAGCCTGCTCAAGTTGTTGAATGGCAAGCGATTGGCCCGCAAGGGAATAAGCCGCCCACTCGGCGCGGCGGGCCGTCTGGACGTAGGAATAAATAATGCCGCCAAAGGTCACCGCCGCAATGGAGATGGCCGTCACCACTTCCACCAAGGTGAAAGCGGCGGCCGACCCGGAAGCGCGTTTTCGCATGGATGACTTCGTAATTAGCATGGTAGTGCGGATGCCGACCTGTTCAGGACAACGGACATTGACCTCCCCCTAACTCGTTTTACATCGGTGAATTTCACTTTCGCTGAGCAATTGGAACAGCAGGTTAATTGCCATGATCCGCAGGTTTCTGGCGGGGGCAGTTTTTTTGGGGCAGAACGTCGGCGCGGGAAGGAAGAACCAAATTGCCTTACCGGCGAAGGCGGGAATGCGGGGACGCCAAAGAGTTGTGTTTGACCGTGTTTTCCCAATCCCGCCGGGCGCTGGCGCCGGTTGGGATGTTGGTTTTTAGCGTTCTTGATTTTTGGCCACTACCAAAGCCGCAGTTGACGTTCGCCCCGACCGGGTTTTTCAAAAGGCCCCGGAGTGGGATTCTGCGTGGAGCGTCGGCGGCCGAAATAATCCCGGTCAATCCGGAGCGGCGAATCGTCGGCATTGACGTAGGGCAGATTGGGCCTCTTTGCGTGCCCGAGGCGCGCGGTGGTCACGGGGGCGGTTTTCGCGCGGCGCCAGGCTGGATCGGTGACCAGGCGCAGGTAAATCCGGGGTCCCTGTTCGATCCATTGTAATCCGGGGTCGAAGGCGGTTCGCACCAAGGGATCCTTCTCGGTGACCGAAGGCTCTGCTCCACGCCAATAAACGTTGCCGCCCGCATGGATCGGCCATAGGCGACCGTCGTAACCCCAGAGACCGTAGCTGGGAATCCAACGCAGGTCGCGCAAGTTGCTTTTTTGCGCCGGCGCCGGCACTTCCCCGTCGCCCACGAACAGGTTGTTGTAAAATCGGTTATCACCGCCCTGGATCAAGGCCAGGCCGGCGATGGCGGTGGCATGGGGCGGGTGGTACGGGGTCCCGCGCTGGGGTTCGGGGCGGTTGATGATTTTGCCCCCAAACAAGTTGTGGGCATACGCTCCACTTTCCGACATGTCCAACACGCTGACCGGCGAGAGAAACACGTTGTTATCCACCACGAAAGGCCCGTGATTGACTTCGACGAACAAATCCTCGCTGGCATTTTCATGAAAGAGATTTTGGGAAACCCGCGTGCCTTGGGCCATCCAGTCCAGCCACAAACCGCGGCAGGTGCGGGCGATGTGATTACGGCGGATGACGGTGTCAATGGCGCCGTGGAATTTGATCCCGGCCATTTCCGCGCCGCTGAACCGGCGGCGCACATGAATGTCCCGGATGACATTGTCCTCAATCAAACTGAAGGCCGGCCCGAGGCTGCCGACAATGCCCGCCTGTTCGCAGTGCTGGATCGTGTTGCGGCGGACGACGTGATGGCCGATGTTTTCGCGCGTCCACGGGAGGGGATGGGCATGGGCGCGCGCGATGGTTTGCACATAACCTTCCGCGGTATTGGCGGAGGTGTTGTCATACGCATCGCCGTATTTGCCAAGCGCGATCCCGGAACACACGGAGTGGCTGATATGGTTGTCCTCAATGATCCAACCCCGGCTCCAATGCGTGCCGATCAGGCCGATTTGTTCGGCGGTGGGCGGCGCCCAAGGGGTGGCCGCGTGCCGCAACGCAAACCCGCGCACCGTGATGAAATTCCGTCCGGGTTGGTCCGGATAAAACACCGTCTGGCGCGCGTTGATTTCCACACAGGCCGCGTTCGGGTCCGCGCCGCCGAATTGCGCCCAAATCGTGGTGTTCGTTGCGTCCACCTGGGCGAACCATGATTGCGTGTCCAACGCGCCGGCGCGCCACGCGAGGCCGGGCGGACGTTTGAACACCAGACACAACGTGCGCACGCCGTTGAGGGGCCTCGTCCGGGCGCGGACCGTGATCCAGGTCTGCCAGCCGCCGGTGTGCGTGACCAGCACACTTCCCTCCAATTCGCCCTCCGGATGATCACGGCGCAACTCAATGCGCCCGCCCGCCGTGGCGGACGCGACGCGTATTTCCACCTGCCGGGTGTCGGGGCCAAAGTCCAGATTCTCATAGCGGACCCAATCCCCGTGTTCGATCCACCCGATGCAATCGCCGCCCTCGGTACAGGGTGCGGTTTGAATGCCGTGTTGCGCGGCGGGAATCCGGGGGGATTTGCCCGCCGGCCGAACTGGCCGCAACCAAGCCACGTTGAGCAGATATTCGGGGGCGCCGGCGGCGTCCGGTTTCCGGTCGGCCCCCGCCAGGACTTCGTCCAACTGGGCCGCTTCGATCAGCCATTCCCCATTGAGATACACGGCGCCGGTGTGGTGTTTCCGCCCGCGATCGGCGAACCAATCGCCTCCGATGACGTTGGTGTACGGATTAAAGTCGCCAAAGAAAGTGTTGGGCAACGTCACCCGCCAAACATCGCCTTCGACCGGCACCCAGCCTTTCACGATTTCCGAGCCTTTGATTTCGACCGCGGCGCCCCGCGCCGCCTGATAGACGATGCGCCGGTGATCCGACACGCCGCCGCGCGGGGGGTTGATCCGCTCGCGATAAACCCCGGCATGCACCGTGATCACATCGCCGGGTTGGGCGAGATCGGCGGCCCGTTGGATGGTGCGCAGCGGGGCCCGGCGCGTTCCGGCATTGGTATTATTCCCCGACACCGCCACATGAAATTCAACGGCGCCGACCGATGACACAGTCAACGCGAGCCACACGGCGACGACTGACCGCGCGCGCCATATTTCGACCGCGCAGTGCCCGACCCGGTGCGCCTTGGGGAAAGTTTTATCGCTGGAAAGCTTCATGATCAAATGCGGCCGACCCGCTGGAAGTTGGCGGTCATCGTTTTGTGTCAGCCGCCTTTGCCCTCGCGCACCACCAACTGCCGACGCTCCAGGTCCACGTCCTTGATCCGCAAGCGCAGCAACTCCATGAGCCTGAGGCCGCTGCCGTACATCAACTCGGCCATCAAACGGCTCGTCCCGTCCAACGCGGCAAACAACCGTTGACATTCCACGCGGGACCGAACCACCGGTATCCGCTTCGGCCGCCGTGCCGGGGTAAACCCGCCGAAATCCGCAAGCGTCCGGCCGAGAGCTTCCCGCAGCAAGAACCCCAGCGCATTGAGCGCCTGACGTTGCGTGGCCACCGCCACCCGCTGGTGCGCCGCCAGGTCGGACAGAAAATCACGCAAGTCCACCTCCTCAGCCGTGAGGACCGTGCGTCCACGGCGCTGCGCGGCCAGCCACGCGGCAAAGCGTCCCGCCCCCATGCGATACGCCTGTTCGGTGCGCCACTGGTAATGACGGCGGCGCAATGCGCGGATCAACCGCCGCTCCCACGCCGGCCCACCCAAATCCGTGGCGGCCAGGGGCGGCACCTTGGACCTGAAGAGCGAGGCCCGGCTGGGAGCAGCGGGTGACGGAGTTTTGCCCAAGGCCGGAGGCCGGCGTGCCCCCGCTTGGAAAAACCAGTTGCGCGCCGCCTTCCACGTGGCCAGTTGCGACACCCCCAACCGCCGCTGCCCTCCGATTTGCTGCATGAACGCCCGAGCCGAGGCCACCGTGGCCCGCTGCCGGGACTCCTTGCAAAACCGCAGATACTGGAGCAGAGCCACGCGATAGCGTTCCCGCGTCTCGATGGCCAGATCCTCCTGCGCCAAGACCTCCGCCCAACGCGGAAACCACACCGCCCGGGCGGGAGACGACGCCGATGATGCTGGCTGCGTGGCCATCAGTAAAAGGACAAGCTGACTTTGTCTTTGGTCCGGCCAATCGGGCAAGCTGAAAGTGGTGGCCTCCTGAGGTGCTCTGAGTGACCTTGGCACGCCGGAAGCCCCTGAAATGAAGGCTTGCTTTAGGCCCCGATGCAATTATGCTTTGGTCAAGATGAACGGTAAAAACAACTTTGTCTTTTGCCCGGTAACTTTGTCCCATTACTACTGTTCGCCCAAATCTCAACACGCCAAGCCATGTCGAGCATCGCCACTTTCTACATCCTTGCGGAAGACAAGCGTGATTTGTTCACCGAAGCACGAAAGACAGAGAAGACTGTCACCTTCAAGAAGGGTTTTTTTGGGTTCGGTGTCCGCGAGGTTGTGACCGGGGATCGTTTTCTTTGGGAGTTTCTCGATCAAGAGGCTACATCGAAGCACGACTTTGATTATTCGGGCTTCATTATCGTAGATTACTTTTTCACCTTCGTGCAGCTTCCAGATCCATTACAGACCCAGCTTACGGCTGCCACATCTCCAGACGGCCATTACTTTCAGTTTGAGCATTTGCTGGCATCATCTCTCGTCGATCACTTGCAGAGTCATCCCCCCGATCATGCTGAGCTTGCCGAGTTTGCCCGCGAGCAGGGGCATGATGCGTCAGAGTGTGTTCCATTATTGATTGAGACTCACAGCACGTTGATCCAGTGGTTTCGACTTGTTACTTTATCGCAGTTCGGAGTTCTACACCTTACCTTCTGACCGAATGAAAGACCTCCACGACCAACCAAGGGCGAACAAGGCGGTGCAGCCAACCGCTGGGGCCGCTGAGTTTTCCATGCTTTCTCTAACTCCAACCCGCCATCCGCGATCGACGCTCGCCCCCGCCCCAGCGGTCGGCTGACCTTGATCGTTCGCCGTAATATGGAAGCCGCGCGACTACTGATCTCCCTCTGCCACGCGAATTGTCCGAAATGCAGCCTGC
>MWDV01000444.1 GCA_002070715.1 Verrucomicrobia bacterium ADurb.Bin118 | reverse complement strand
AGTTGTGCAGAATCGCCGGGAGGTTTCCCGAACCGGAAGCTCCAAGTGGAGCGAATATGCCGCATATCGTTGGCGAGATTTCCGCACCCAATCTTGAGGTCTCGTCCCCGCACAGATTCAGTCGCCCCGGCAAGGGTTAAAACAGGCTGTTCACCGCAATACCCAGCACACTCAATGGGCCCTGGTCTTCCAAGCCCTCCGTGGCCTTGTCGAGCTTTTGCAAGGTCAGCTTGACGTTCTTGAAGAGGCTGTCGTCGTTCACCAGTTTGCCCACTGATCCTTCGCCGCGATTAATCTTCTGGAGAATCTCCTTGAGGTTCGTCATGGAAGCGGTGGTTTCGTGGTAAAGGGTTTCATCCTTTACCAGCCGGCCCACGGTGCCCCGGCCGGCGTTGATGTCGTTGACAATCGCGCGCGCATCTGCCACGGCGGCCCGGATCTCGTCACTGGTCTGCGCCAGATTCTGATTCAGATTGGACACCGTGGTGAGGGCCGAGGTGTAGAGGGTGTCCTCCATGATCAAACGGCCCACGGTGCCCTGCCCGGATGAGATTTGCGCGGTGATGTTCGAGACGTTTTGCAGGGAGACACGCACGCTGTCGCGGTTTTCACTGAAGAAGGCCGTAATGCTGCTGGCTAGGTTCTGCACCTCGTCGCCCGCAAAGTTCTTGGTGAGATTCTCCACGCCGGACGCCACGTTATCGAGTTTGGCGACCAAGGCGGCGAGATCGGCCTGCTCGGTCGTGGTCAACACGGTGCCGTTTTCAACGAGGCGCGCGCCGGGGGAGCCGAAGGAAACCGCGACGATGTTTTGTCCCATCAACCCGGTGAACCGGATGGTGGCGACGCTGTCGGTTTTAACTTCATGCTGGGCGTTCAATTTCATCGTCACGCGCACCTTGCCTTCCGCCAAGGTGATGGCTTCGACGCGCCCAATGTCCACGCCCGCCATTTTGACGCGGTCGCCGACCTTGAGTTCCTGCGCGCTTTTGAAATCAGCGTGGATGCGCAGGCCGCGGCGGAAGCGGTCCATACCCCCGGCCATTTCCAGAACCAGCACTCCGGCAATCAAGGCGAGAGCCACAAAGAGGCCCAAACGAGTTTCCAGTGAGTCTTTCATGATGCGTCCTTTCGGTCATTGGGTTTTAATCCGGCTTGGAGAAAATGTTGAACCACCGGGTCGGCGTGATTCCGGATGGCCGCCGGCCGGTCCACCGCCAGCAACCGGCCCTCGTGGATCAGCGCAATCCGGTCGGCGATGTTGAAGGCCAGATCGCGATCGTGCGAAACCACCAGTGAGGTAACCTGAATCCGCCGCTGCAGATTCAGCATTTCTTCACCGATGGCCACCGCCGAAAGCGGGTCCAACTCGCTCGTCGGTTCGTCGTACAAAATCAACTGCGGTTCGATAACCAGCGCGCGTGCGATGGCCACACGTTTTTTCATGCCGCCTGACAGGTCGCCCGGCATCTTGTGAGCCGTGTCTTTCAATCCCACCGCTTCAAGTTTCTCCGCAACCACCCGCGCAATTTCCTCCGGCGATTTGAGCCGGTGTTCCGTCAGATACAATCCGACGTTTTCGCCCACCGTCAGCGATTGGAGCAACGCCCCGGACTGGAACACCATGGCCATGCGATGCCGGGCCATGACCTCGGGGGCGCCAATAGGCTCGCCCTCGATGAGGATTTCTCCGGCGTCAGGGGTTTCCAAGCCGATCAAATGCCGAAGCAACACACTCTTGCCGCTGCCGCTCGGTCCCATGATGACAAAGATTTCGCCCGGCTCGACCTCGAAATCTAATCCCTTGAGGACTTCCTGATTGCCGTAACTTTTGCGCAAACCGCGCACTTGGACGCGGACACCGCCGGATGTGGAGGAGGTATTGTGCATCATGAAACCAGCATCCGGGTGAGAAAGTAGTCAAAGATCACGATCAAAACGATCGAGTTGACCACGGCTTTGGTGACCGAACGCCCGATCCCCCGCGGTCCCCCGCGCGTGATCAGGCCTTGGTGACAGGAAACCGTTCCGACGATCAAAGCGAAAATAAAACTCTTGAACACGCCGTGAACGACATCCTCCAGCGACACGATGTCGCGCAAATTATCGAAGAAAGCTTGAAACCCGATGGCGATGTGGGCGTTGTGGGCGGCCACCACCGCCCCGCCAAACCAACCCACCATGATGGAGATGGTCACCAGCATGGGTAGGGCGGTGGCCAGGGCAACCATGCGTGGCAGCACCAGATAATGGATTGGATTGATGTTCATCGTCCGCAGCGCGTCAATCTCCTGGTACACCCGCATGGATCCGATTTCCGCCGCCATGGCCGAACCGTTCCGACCGGCGATGAGAATGGCCATCATGACCGGGGCCAGCTCCTTGGCGATGGTGATACCGACGATGCCGCCGAGAAAATTGCCAATCCCCCGCTCGACCAGCACCGGTCCGCTCTGGAGCGCAATGACAGCACCGATGAAAAACGACAACACGCACACCATGAACAAGCTGGCGTTGCCCACCTCGAAAAACTGGTCAAAGACCTTGCGCCGCTGCCGCCAGATAAACGGCAACGCGCGCAGGGTGCGCCCAAACAGCAGCGCCATTTCACCGATGTCCCGAAACATAGTCTGCGGAGGCCGGACGCCGGCCCAGCGGCAGGTAGAATAGCCGGCAGCGACGCCCGTGCGAGTCGAATTCGTGCTGAACCAAACCAAACAGAAAAGAACGCTTGCGGGTTTCCGGCGTGGTTTCCTGCCGGTAGAGATTCCATAACAACGATTGACTGGCGGCGCCGGTTTTCGCATTGCGCTCCGCGCGCCAGAGGGACCACAGCGGCGACCAGTTGCGTTCGATGCTTTTATTGTTGGGCACCAGCGGTTCGAGCGGCGCCAGCCATTGCACGCGGGTGTTTCCCTCGAAATCCCGCCGATGCGTAAAAAGCGGCCAGAGGTCCGTGCTTTGCCGCCGCGCCTGGGTTTCCGTGTGATGTTCGTTCACCCGCGAGTAAAGAAAGAACAACAGCCGGGTGCGCTCCCGGTCCAGCGGCGCGGATTGGAGCCGGTTGTATTTGTAAACCGGCCAGAGATAAAAATCGCTTTGTAAATGGGCATTGGCGGCGTGGCCAAACAACGGCCAGACGCGCGAGGTGGTTTTCCCGGGGCCGCGGGCAAATACGATGAAGGGCCACGGAGCGCCAACCTCGCGATAGTGCCGCTCGCGATCCTCCGTCAGCGTGAGGCCCAACGGCCAGAGGTAGGTGGTGGAATCCCGTTGCGGCGAACGAGTGTAACTGTAAAACGGCAGTAGAGCCTGATGATGCTCCGGCTGCTCGGTGCCCAACCGCAGCCATTGCTCCAGATACAACGGCCAGAGGACAAATCGTTTCTCATGCCCCGGAAGGGTTTCCACATCGTCCCAGGTGTTCGTGCGCACCGTCGTGGTTTTGTATTCGGTGCCGTACAGCGGCCAGCATTGCCATCCGCGCAGGCCCTCGCCTTCGCGCCGATGAAAAAGAGGATAAAGATAATTGTGGGTCACCACCTCCTGCTTGCGCGTCTGACTGTAGGCGGGGAACAGGACAAACCGGATTTCATCGCGGAAAAAACGATTGCGGAGTTGCCCGTAAAGCGGGAACAGCGCGGTGTAATTCTCCTCCGGCTGATCGCCGCGTTGCTGAAAATAGAGGGGGAACAATGTGAACCGTCGGGTAGCGGCGCCGGCCTGGTCTTCGCCGCCCGCCCAACTGAAGAGTTGGAGTATTTGCCAACGGGATTCGCTGCCGATGCGATCATACGTGAGCACCGGATACAACAGATCAAAATCCACCCGGTCCGCCTCCGTGGTGCGTCCCGCGGAACACACCGGCGGGACGGCCCATTGGCGGAACTCGTCCCGCTGCTCGGATTGAAACAGCGGACCGAGGATTTCCGTGCGCGTGCCCTCGGTCAGCGTGAGCGGGAAATGCGCGAACCCGGGACCGGCAGACCATGCCCCGGCCCGGGACGGCGGAAAGAGGATCCCGACGCCGAGCGCAAGCAGGCAGATGACGGTCTTCTGAACCACAAGAATACAATCGTGTTGGCTGGCCGCAGTAAGCCGGTTGGCGCAGCCTTCGTCAAGTCAAGGAGGTGAACCGGCTTGCGTCCGGCGTTGGCATTCGTATCCTGCCGGCGTGACGTCCGCGCCTGATAATTTCCCGAATCCTTTCGAAGCAACTCCACCGCCTCCAGCCCAGGCGCTCCGGTCGGGGCACGTTCCCTTCCGTCTGCCACCGCCGCTGCCCCGCGATGCCAAACCCATCAATTTGTTGGGCGTAAAATATTTGCATCTCAAGACGCGGGATGGGGACGACATGTATCTGACGCGTTTCGGGCAGCCGTTTTGGGAGCACTTGTTGCCGGAAAACTGGTACGCCAAAGACTGGTTTGAAGCCAACCGGGAGCGGCTGGTGGGGACGAGCTTGGTGTATCTCGTTCCCACGCGCCGTATTCGCGGCATGGAACTGGAATTGGTGGTCAAGTGGTCCCGCGTGGGCGAGGAGGTGCCGCTTGACACAATGAGCATCAACCGGTTCGTCAACGCCGAGTTCAACAGTCCTTTTGAGGAGTTTGCGCTGGTGATGGAATTGCGGGCGGGCGGCGCCGGGGCGCCGGAGTTGCGCATCATGACCCAGAAACCGCTGGCCATTTTTGTGCCGTCGGAACGTTTGCAGCTTTGGCAGACCGGCCGGTCGGAAAGCCGCATCGCCGCCAAGCTGGCGCGCCATCCGGACGTGGAACTGGACATCCTCCGGCAATACGTGGTCGTTTACGGCTGGATCAAGGGACTAGACATCACCGAGCTCGCCACCTTGCGCGGGTTGTCGCCCGACCTGCGGCAGGAATTGTATCAACGCACCACCGAGCGGGTGACACACGATCTGGAGCGAAAAGGCTATCGCATGGCGGACATGAAACCCGCGCATATCATCGTGCGCCAACGCGAGGATGGCAGTCTGCTGCGCCAGCCCGATGGGCAGATGGTTTACGCGCTGGTGGATTACGAGTTGCTTGAACGCACGCCGGAACACGAAGCGGCCGTGCGCAGCGTGCATCGGCGGCATTACCTCACGCACATGGCCCGGCGGTTCGACGTCGCCACGGACAACCCCCTGCCCGTCCATCTGCGCGCCACCAATCTGCTCGGCGTGGATTACATCTTCGGACACGCGGAAAGCACGGGCGGCCTGCTCTGGGTCGTGGGCAAAGATCCGGACCTCTTCAACTACTTCCTGCCGGAACGCTGGCGGCGCACGCCCAAGGAATCGTTGTCGCGCACCAACGCCGTGTTCAAAACCCGCACCAAGGACAACATCAACCTGGTCTGGCGCGTCTCGCGCGTCGGCGACACGCCGGGGGCGGATGAGAACGGCCGACGCCGCCCGGAATTGCTGGAGCATGGTTTCAACGCGCCCTTTGAAGAGTTTGCCCATGCGCTGGCGATGAGCCGGGCGGTGCGCACCATTTATCCCCGCGCCATTTACATGACCGGACCGCGCCCCGACCCCGCGCGGGTGGTTGCCGATCGCCGGCGTTACGATCAGTTGAGCCACCTGCTCACCCCTGAGGGCAAACCCGTGCTCACGGAAGGCCGCGAATACATCACGGTCTGGGGATTTTGGAATGGTCCGGACGAATTGCTCGCCTCCCAGGACGGCCCGTATTACCGCGGCATCAATGCCGAAGCGGCCTTGGCGGAGGGATTGATCAATGAAGCGACGCTGGCCGATTTGATGGAGCGCATGGTGCGCCGGTTGCGGCAGGCGGGCTACGAGGATTTGAACCTGAAACCCGATCATCTGCTGATCTCCTTCAATCCCCAACAGCAGATGGTGACCGATACCTGGGGCAAACCCGAATTGCGCCTGTGCAATTTCGAGTTTGTGCGCCAATGCCGGACGCCGGACTGAGCGGAAATTTTGAGGGGATCGCTTTCCTTGGATTCGGATTATTCATCGTCCAGGGAAAAGCCCCCGCAGCCAGACTCAAGCCCGCCGGGCATCACGCCATCGCGCGGGCGATGCTGTTCCACCAAGCGTCGTGCAACTCGGCAAGCGGGACGGCGAATTCACCGGCGGCGGTTTTGACCGTCAATTGATCCC
>MWDV01000443.1 GCA_002070715.1 Verrucomicrobia bacterium ADurb.Bin118 | reverse complement strand
CGCCCGTGACCAATGCGCTGGGCGCGCCTCTCAACCTGACCACCCGTTACGGAACAATCCAGTGGTTGGAGATTGAAGCACCGCCGGCGTTCACCGCTGGAGGGTATTTCCGGTTGCAATAAGCGGGGGCGCGGGATGAAGGTAACGTGAAGTTCACGACGCGCATCCCATGAACCGCTCGAAAATGTTCCACTGGCGTCTTGCCGCCGTCGGCATCGTTTGGTTGGCGCCGGCGGTGTTCGGTCAAACCACCATCATCCGCGACGACTACAATGCGTCGGGTCGTGGGACGGGTTTCTTGTTGAACCAAGGGATCAATTCCGGCATTCATCCGCCCGCCACCCGTCTGACCGGCAGTGCGGCCGCCGGGTTACGGTATCTTTACACCCAGGGCAGTCCGCCCAAGACCACCGCGGCTTATACGCTGGGCGACAACAAACTGGTGGTGGCGGCGGCGCCCAACTCCGGACGGTTTACGCTCTCCGCCGACGGGAGCACGCCCTTCAATTTCGCGGACGCCTTGGGTGTGAACACCGCCACGCCGGCGCATCCGGTCGTTTATGACATTTCCCTGAAAATGATGAACCGCCTGTCGGGCACGCCGCGGTTTTCCTTTGGCCTGGGCACGCAGGAGACCACGGTGGACAACCAGGATTTTTGCCTGCAACTATGGCGCACCAACAGCACGGCCACCCGTTACTGGCTGCAAAAACGGATTGATTCCGGATCGTCCGGGGTGGCGGATCTCAACCGCCCGATCATCCGGTTGGCGACGGATACCTACGGGACGGAAATTTCCCTGCTGATCCGCGTGACCGATGCCGGCGCGGAAAGCGGGGCGAACTATCATTCCCGGGTGCAGGTCTCGCTCGACGGCGGTGGGACCTGGATTTACGACACGCGCACCGATGCCGATCTGCCTCACGGATGGCGGTTGGACGGCGCGGCGCGTTATTTCATTTGGGACCAGGCGGGCACCAGCGGCGCGGGGGTGGTTGCGTATGATGACTTCCGGGTGATCCGTCACGATCCATTCACGGCGGCGCCGTTGGCCCCGGAAGCGGGAGCGGCGAACCTCGGCCCCACCGTCAATCTGAGTGTTGCCGTGTCCAACACCGCGCCGGGCGATCTCACGGTGACCTTCTATGGACGCGAAACGCCGCGACCGTTTCCCGGACCTGATTTTTGTCTCGTGGTGTTGCCTGATACGCAGAACTACGCCCGCGAAACGTCCGCACAAGGACAGGCGGTGAAGGAGATGTGGTTCGCCCAGACCGAGTGGATCGTCACCAACCGGGTGGCGCACAACATCGTCTATGTCGCGCACCTGGGCGACATCGTGCAAAATGGCGACATCAAGGGCGGCAAGCCCAACACGACCGAGTGGCGTCACGCCACCAACGCGATGTACCGGCTGGAGAATGCCGCGCGGACGCTGCTGCCCGACGGCATCCCTTACGGTTTGGCCGTCGGTAACCACGATCAGACCCCGGCGAATGATCCGGACGGCACCACCACCCTTTACAACCAGTATTTCGGCTGGGATCATTTCCGCGACCGGCCCTGGTATGGCGGGTATTTTGGCCAGAACAACGACAGTCACTACGATCTCTTCAGCGTTGGCGGGTTGGATTTCATCGTACTCTACTTCGAGTATGGCCGCCACGGCAGCGCCATCTTGAACTGGGCCAACGGCGTGCTGGCGGCGCACCCGCACCGGCGCGCGATGGTGGTCACCCATTCCGCGGGGAGCGATACCACCCCCAGCAACCTCAGCGCCCAGGGATCGGCCATTTACAACGCGCTCAAGAGCCATACGAATTTCTTCCTGATGCTGGGCGGTCATGTCTTCAAAAACGGCGGCGAAGGTTCCCGCGTCAACACGTTCGAGGGACGCGCTGTCCGCACGTTCATCTCGAACTATCAAGGCCGCATGAACGGCGGGAATGGTTATCTGCGGCTGATGTATTTTTCGCCCAGCAACCACACGGTGCGGATTCGGACCTATTCCCCGTGGCTCGACCGTTACGAAACGGATGCCGACAGTGAAATGACCTTTGGCTACAACCTGCAACTTCCGGATGGCCCCGGATGGCCCGGCACGCCCTACGTGGCGCTGGCCACCAACACCGGTGTGCTTTCCGGGAGTGTCACGACTTGCGCGTGGTCCGGATTGCGGACGAAGCAGGCGTACGATTGGTACGTCGAAGTCACCGACGCCGACGGCCACCGCATGGTCATGGATCCCCGGCGCTTCACCACCAAAACCAAATTTACCGGGAACACCCCGCCGGTGGGTCACGGGGGACTGGTCACCGTACCGGACGATGCCCCCACCTCCTTGACCTTCGAAGGATCGGATGCGGACGGAGATCCGCTGACCTTCCAGATTATCAGCCAGCCACTTGGCGGGCTGATTGCCGATTTCAATCCGGTCACCGGGAGCGTAACCTATTTACCCGCCCGGGGTTATCGCGGCCCGGATCGAATCATCTTTGTGGCGCATGATGGCACGACCAACAGCGCCCCTGCTATTTTGAACCTGATCGTCACCGCCGCGCCCGATGCTGATGGCAACGGCCTGCCCGACGCCTGGGAAGCCCTTTACGGAATCACCGATCCCGACGACGACGCCGATGGCGATGGCCAAAGCAATCTGGCGGAATACCGGGCGAACACCAATCCGACCAACGCCGCCTCGGCTCTGCGCCTCACCGAAGTGGTGCGGCAACTGAACGGCGACGTGGAGATCACCTGGTCTTCGGTCGGGGGCACGCGTTACCGGGTGCAATA
>MWDV01000442.1 GCA_002070715.1 Verrucomicrobia bacterium ADurb.Bin118 | reverse complement strand
GGGGGGGGGGGGGGGGGGGGGGGGGATGCGTGATCTGCAGCCAGGCCCGCATTTGCGGCCCAGTGTGCCAACTCTAGCCATGCGGCCAGTCTCCCCTCGCCCGTCATCACAAGCGACTGTTCTTACAGATTATTCAAGGGGTTTGGGATGAGAAACCGGTGCGGCGGCGATGGTTCGTTACCGAACTGGGTTTCGGGTGGATGACCAATCCGGCGGAATGGCTCGCTACGATTGGTTTGGACGGACTCCTCAACGGGAGCCGACCGGCCTACTGGCAATGGGTCACCAAATCGAGGTAGGCGGGGATCTGCGTGGCTGAGGACCAGAACTGAATTTTTTCCGAGTCGGCAGTCAAATTGTTGGCGCGCCAGTCGGTCCAAAGCTTTGCCAACGCCTCAGCCCCCTCATCCACCGCTTGTTCATCGAAGGTGAACCGGGTTTGGCCGGCTTGATGGAGAACCTGGCGCATTTCCGAATGCCGCGGAACAAACGCCAATATCGGGCGGCGGGCGCCAAAGTAGTCCACAATTTTGCTGGGCATGAACAGGTTGTGTGCCGGTGACACCACCAGCAACAAAACGGGACTCTGCCTCACCTTTTCCAAATATTCCGCGTAACCCACCGCGGGTTGAATGGATACGACCTCCCCCAGATTTAGTTCGCTGACGAAACGATCGTGGTCAGCCAGCCAGTTTCCGTAAAAGCGGAACCGCGTTTGCGTCCGCGCCTCGGGATGTCGTTGTAAAAACAGCGCCAGAGCCCGCAGGAATGTTTCCGGACTACGCGCGCCCCGCCAATCAAACGTGCCGAAATAAACGATCTCGAATCCGGGAGATACAGCCGCCGCCGGTGCGGCAAACGCCGCGGCATCAAAAAAATACGGGACATGGACGGTCGCCGCTGCCGGTACCAGGCGTTCGCGGATGTAGGCCTGCCGGTTTGTGTCGGCGGTAAAGACCACCCGTCCGGCTAGGTGCAACGTATGGCATTCCAATGCCGCCAACCGCGGCAGCCAAGCGCGTTGGAGCGGCGAGCGGCGCTGGAGCTGGCGTTGCTGCGGCGTTACGGATTCTTGATAGTCAAAAGTCCACGTCCGATTCACCAAGCCAGGACGCCGTCCGCCGAGCAACAATGACGCGGGGAGAATGAAGGCGAGCGTGCGCTCGTAAGCCGGTTGTTCCCGGATCAGCCGGAAAACCTTTCGCGCCCAGCCGGCGAAAGCATCCGGCCACATCACGCCAGCCACGCTTAGCGCGGTCAGGCGAAACAGCCAAGGAATGCGGCGGCACTTGCGGAGGAGGATTTGCACCGGATCATCGAGACGGAAGATGCGCAGCGCAGGATGGTCCACTGTTTCCCGTGTGTCATCCGGCATCCCCAGTGGACTGGTCACCACATCCACCTGCCAACCCGCATCGAGGAAGCCTCGAACCAAATAATGGGGGCGTTTGGCGTTGGCGTGCGTGCTGGGTGGAAATGTATGGGTAAGAACCAGCAGGCGCATGACGGGAAAATGAACGGCGCGGTCAAACCTTGTGCCAAACCCGCCGGTTCACGTAATCGGTGTAACTGAGAATGATCTTGGCCACCTTCCAAGACACTTGATCCGCCGTGTAATCCGCGGGGAGCCGGCAGGGCCCCAGGTGCTGGAATTGCGCCACCGTCATTGCCACCGCCTGCTGAATCCGCACGGGAGTGAGGCCGCTCATGATTACCGCGCCCTCGTCCATTCCTTCCGGGCGCTCGTGGGCTTCGCGAACCGTGATCGCCGGAAAACCCAAAATCGAGGATTCTTCGGTGATCGTGCCGCTGTCCGACAAGGTGCAGAACGCATTTTTTTGCAAGGCCACGTAATCGAAGAATCCCAGCGGCGGCATGAGACGGATTAATTTGTGCAACCGATGCCGGCCCGTCTCAAGCCGCTTTCGCGTGCGCGGGTGTAGCGAGAAGATCAGCGGAAAACGGTATTGCTTTGCCAGCGCATTGAGGGAGGCAACGAGACTCCGCAAATGTCCCGGATCATCCACATTCTCCTCCCGATGGATGCTGACCACGAAGTAACGCCCGGGCGTCACGCCCAGTCGGGCGTGGACATCCGAGGTTTCAATGGCGGCACGGTGGTAATCGAGCACCTCTTTCATGGGCGACCCGGTTTTCATCACGCGATCGGGAGGCAGCCCCTCCGCCAGCAGATAGCGCCGGCCATGCTCGGTGTAGCAAAGGTTGATGTCGCTTACGTGATCCACAATCCGGCGGTTGATTTCCTCGGGCACCCGCATGTCGAAGCACCGATTGCCGGCTTCCATATGAAAAATCGGAATGTGCCGGCGCTTGGCCGGGATTACCGCCAGGCAACTGTTGGTATCGCCCAACACCAACACCGCCTCCGGGCGCTCTTTTTCCAGAACGACGTCGGCTTTGGCAATGGTGTTGCCGATGGTGGCCGCCGCCGTGCGGCCGGCAGCGTTCAGATAATGCCGGGGCTTCGGCACCCCCAATTCTTTGAAAAAGATCCCGTTCAGTTCGTAGTCATAATTCTGCCCGGTATGCACCAGCACATGCTGGGTGACCGTTTCCAACACCGCAATGACCCGCGACAGCCGGATGATCTCCGGCCGCGTGCCGACGATGGTCATGACTTTGATGGGCGCACTCATGGCAGGACTTTCTCGAAACAGGTGTCCGGATATTGCGGATCGAAAATTTCATTCGCCCAGAACAGCGTGAGCAGGTCCGTCGAACCGGTATTCTCAATGGAATGCGTGTAGCCGGGGGGAATGTCCACGATGCGAATGGCGCGGTCGCTCACCGGATACTCGATGACTTCGCCCCCTAGAACATGGCGGAAACGAATGAGCCCCTCCCCTTGGATCACGCAGAATTTTTCGATTTTGGTGTCGTGGTAGTGATTGCCGCGCGTAATACCGGGCCGGGTGCGGGAGACGAAAATCTGTCCGGCGTGCGGCGATTTAATCAACTCGAAGAGCCAGCCGCGGTCGTCGGTCTTGAGATCCACCGGATAAGCCAGTTGCTCCGGGTCATAAAAGGAGACGTAGGTGGAATAAAGATATTTCGTCAAGGGATCGGCCAGATTGGGCAACACGGATCGCTCGCGGCCTTCGCGAAACGAAACCAGCAGGTCGTGCAGTTCACCGAGGGTGATGGCAAACACGGGCTGCACCTCAGGCCGCAAAACGGTGGCGGGCCACTCGGTGCGATGGGCCAGCGCCACAAATTCGCGGACAACATCGTCAATGTAAACAAAGCGCACCACGTTCGCGCGATCGCTGATCTGCACAGGCAATCCGCGGCTGATATGATGACAGAACGTGGCCACTACCGTGTTGTAATTTGGGCGGCTCCACTTGCCAAAGACGTTGGGAAACCGGTAGATGCCAACCGGCGCCCCGGTGCGCTGCTGGTAGGCGATTGCCTCCTCTTCCGCCGCTTTCTTGCTGCGTCCGTAGGGATTGTCCCGCTCGGCTTGGATTGACGAACTCAGGATCAGCACCGGACGACGGGCGCCGGCTTCCAAGTCCGCGCACAGACGGCGGGTCAGGTCGGCGTTGCCGGTCATGAATTCAGCTTCCTCCCGGGGCCGGTTGACACCCGCAAGATGAAAAACCAAATCCGCCCGCGCCGCCAGGGGCGACAAGTCATCCACCGTCTGTGGCAGATCAAATTCCAACACCTCAAACGCCGCCTGTCGGCGTAAGGCGACGCACAGATTGCGCCCCAGAAACCCCGCCGCGCCGGTAACAAGAATGGTTTTCATCAAATCTGTTTCTGGTCGAGAAGAGGCGGGGTCAAGGCAACGCCGGGGTTTCTCCCCGTAACGCCGCTTGGACGTAAGGCAGTTTCAGCAGCAACGCCTTTAATTCGGCGTCGGTTAGCGCGTGCGTGTTAGCCGACGTGTAATCTTCGTGGGTACTGACCCGCTGTTCTCCTTTTTCGAAGTAAAGCGCATAATTCAAATCGCGCGTGTCCGAACCGATGCGGTAGTAACCACCCAAGTCTTCCGCCCGCACCATTTCCTCGCGATTCAGCAATGATTCATGCTTCTTTTCTCCATGCCGGGTGCCGATGATCCGCACCTCGTTCCGCGCGTTGAAGATGTCCTGCAGCACCCGGGCCAGTTGGCCGATGGTGGCCGCCGGCGATTTTTGTACAAAGGTGTCACCGCCCCGGCCGTGCTGATAGGCAAACAAGACCAGATCCACCGCGTCGTCCAGCGACATCATGAACCGCGTCATCTCCGGATCGGTGATCGTGATCGGCTGGTTCGCCTTCATTTGCCCCACGAAGAGGGGAATCACCGAGCCGCGGGAGGCCATGACGTTGCCGTAGCGGGTGACACAGATGGTGGTCTGGCCCGCCCCCAATGTCCGTGCTTTGGCCACGGCGACCTTTTCCATGATCGCCTTGGACATCCCCATGGCATTGATGGGATAAACCGCTTTGTCGGTGCTCAACACGATGACGTTCCGGACGCCTTGGGCGATGGCCGCGTTCAGGGTGTTCTCCGTGCCGATGACGTTGGTGTACACCGCCTCCAGCGGATAAAATTCGCAGGACGGGACCTGCTTGAGCGCGGCGGCGTTGAACACATAATCCACACCGCGCATCGCGTTGTGAATGCTCTCAAAGTTTCGCACGTCGCCGATGTAAAATTTGAGTTTGGGATTGCGCAATGCGTGGCGCATATCCTCCTGCTTCTTTTCGTCGCGGCTGAAAATGCGGATTTCCCCGATCTCGGTATTCAGAAAGCGGCGGACCACCGCGTTACCGAACGAACCGGTGCCGCCCGTAATAAGCAAAGTTTTATTCTTAAACATGGATCCCAGAGCGGTGCCGACCATCGTCAAACACAGACCGCCATCCCGCCGAGACGCGGCCTCCAGTACGGAGACGAGCGCGTCGGCTGGGCTGGGTATCGGGCCGGTTTTGATTTGGCATCATGCGAAGTTCCATCCAAGCTACGCCGGAGATTCTCGGATGACACAACAGCACCTGGCAAGCGGAAAGGCGCCCGCGGCGCCCGGCCGTGGGGTACAGCCCCACTCGGGCAACGAGGCGGAGCGGCGGGCGTCTGATGCGCACGACCTGACCGCGCTGGTGACAGCCGCGTTCGAAGCATGGCGCCGCGCGGGGGTGGAGTTCCTCATCCTACGCAATTACGAAAAGCTCCCCCGCGAAACCGGCAACGACATTGATGTGCTGGTTCGATCGGAACAACTTGCCCAAGCGGAGGCAGTGTTGGTGAGTGCGGGGGCTCAAATCGGTTACGTGCTGCACAACCGGGCGGAGTTTTCGCCGGTGTCCCTCTTTTTTTTCCACCCGGAGTCCTGCCAGCAAATCCAGTTTGATCTTTTTCACTGCCTGAACTGGCGCGGATTCATGCTGCTCAAACCCGAGGCAGTGTTGGTTCAACGCCGGCAGGTTGGCTTATTCGCCATCCCACAGCCGACACATGAGGCAGTGCTCAACTTAGTCACCCGGCTGATTTACCACGGCCGGGTGCGGGAAAAATACAAGTTCGGCATCGCCACGGTATTCCGCCAAGATCCGGCAACGGCCGTGGCAGTACTCGCAGAACTCTTTGGCCAACCATTGGCACAAGTCGTGACCCAATTTGCGCAGTCCGAAGCCTGGGCCGGGATTGAAAAACTCGCCCGGGCCATGCGGCGCCAACTTGTTTTCCGCCGACTCACCCGTCAACCCATCCGCACCGTGGTTTCCCTCCTGCGGGACGCAAAACGACTGGCGGGACGTTTGTGGAAACCTCCGGGAATGACGGTGGTGCTGCTCGGAGCGGACGGCTGTGGCAAGTCCAGTGTTGCCGCGGGGTTGATGGCGTCGTTGCGACCCACGTTTAATCCGGGAAAAGGATTGCATGGGCACTGGAAGCCGATGGTGTTGCCGCTGCGTCGCCGCGCCGAGCGCAAGCCCACGACCGACCCGCATGCCCAACCGCCACGCGGTCGCGTGGCTTCGATTTTAGTCCTGGTCGCCCATTGGCTTGAATACCTGGTGGGCGAAAGCATCCATTTCCGGCCCGTCTTGTTCCGTAACGGATTGGTGTTGATGGATCGCTACCATTACGACTTCGCGGTGGACCCACGCCGCTACCGGCTGCAAGTTTCTCCGGGGTTGGTGCAAGCGCTGTTCCGCTGGCTACCGTCCCCGGATCTTGTGCTGGTGCTGGATGCTCCCACGGAGGTGCTGCGGGCGCGCAAACAGGAGGTCCCGGAACCGGAAACGCGCCGCCAACGGGAAGCGTATCGTGCGCTCGCCGAGCAGCTGCCGAACGCAAAAATCGTGAACTGCGCGCAACCATTGGAGGCGGTGGTGCGCGAAGCCACGGGCTACGTGTTGCAATATCTCGCGGCCCGTCAGGCGCGGTGCCGAAAGCGATGAATTCCAGCGATCCAGCACCGTGGAAAATGTTGTTTCCCGCGCCGCCACCCGCCAGCGATACGCTGACGTTACGGCTGCGTTTGGTGCGAAAGCATGGGCATCCTTTGCTGCTCGTCCCCATCAATGGGGGGAGCATCGCGGAAGCGCTGGCGCTTTACCCGGCGCAAACCCGCCTGGCCAAAATAGCTAGAATGCTGCTGCGGGTGGGGTTGCCGGTCGGTTTCGCGCCGGGCACGGAACCGCTGACGTTGCCCTGCGACCGGCGGGCTCCCTTACTGCAATTTCTCCAATCGTCTCAAGACGATTGGATTTGCTTTGCCATACTTTGCGGAAATCCACGGGTACCCGGACGCCGCTTCATTCTGTTGACCTTCGACCGGCGCGGGCGACCGGAGAAAATCGTCAAGGTAGGCGTGGGCGAAATCGCGAATGCACGAACCCGGGCGGAGGCGGCCTTCCTGAAATCCATCGCTGCTGATGTGTTGCATGCACCGCACATTATCGGCGAGTTCCGGGAAGGCGATCTGGAAGCTTTGGCTTTTCAATACGCTCCGGGAAAAAATCCCTCTCAAAATGATATTGAGCCGTTGGCCAGTTTACTGACCTCCTGGCTCGATACGAACCGGCGCGCGCGGTTGGCCGATTTGCCAGCCTGGCAACGTTTGTCCGCGGGCTGCCGGGGCCACGACCTATTTCGTCGCCTCGAAACCACGCTCGGCTCCGCAGAATTACATCCGGCAATTCATCATGGCGACTTCGCGCCGTGGAATGTCCGCGTCCATCCCGTTACCCGGCGATGGACGGTGCTGGACTGGGAACGGGGTGAGGCGGCGGGCCCCCCCGGCTGGGACTGGTTCCACTTCGTCATTCAATCTGAACTCCTCGTGCGTCGCGCCCCACCAAGGACTATTGGCGCACGCGTGGAAGCCTTGTTGCGCTCCCCGGCATTCCAAGCTTACGCCACAGCCGCCGGTATTGAATCCGTGTCGCGACCTTTGGTTCTGGCCTATCTGCTCCACTTTGTGGAGGTGACGCCTCCTGCGGAGGGGGCCGAACCGGCACGCGAACTCCTCCACCATCTGGCTCACCAATGGTGACTCGCTTGAAAGTGTTGATGTCGGCTTACGCCTGCGAACCGGGACGCGGTTCCGAGCCGGAGGTGGGCTGGCAATGGGCGTTCCAGATGGCGCGCTTTCATGAAGTGACAGTGGTAACGCGCGCCAACAACCGCGCCGTGATTGACCGGGCACTGGCCGATTACCCGGGCGCCAAACCCGAATTCATTTATTATGATTTGCCGGCTTGGGGATTGTGGCTCAAACGTCACGGGTTACCGGTGGCACTCTACTACTTCCTTTGGCATATTGGCGTGCGTCGTCACCTTGCGTCCGAGTTAGGTCGTTTCGACTTAATTCATCACGTAACCTTCAACTCGTTTCGTCAGCCGGGCTTTTGGTGGTTTTGTGGCCGACCAGTGGTGCTGGGACCGCTGGGGGGAGGACAAATTTGTCCCTGGCGATTCCTCCCTCGGTTCGGCTCGCGAATGCTGCCCGAGCTGTTTCGCTCCCTGAGCGTGGTGGGCAGCGTCTTGCTGCCGCATATCTACATTTGTTTTCATTTTGCCACGCGGATCCTAGTAGCCAATCAGGACACGGTTGAACGAATTCCGAAGCGCTATCACAACAAGATTGTGCGCATGCTGGAAACCGGGATTCCGGCAGGCATGGTTCAGCCGCCGCCGCACGAACCGGTTGCACGAGGGGGAGCAGTGAAATTCATCTGGGTCAGCCGGCTGGAGAAAATCAAAGCGTGCAGCCTGGCCCTCGAGGCATTCGCTTATGCCCGTAAGGCCGAGCCGGCCTTGCGTCTGACCATCGTCGGAGATGGTCCGGACGCAGATTTTCTCAAGGCCACAGCGAATCATTTGAGCTTGGGCGACTCGGTCCATTGGCACGGGCGCGTCGCCAAGGATGACATTCCCCGACTCTTGCGAGAGCATGATGGCTTCGTCTTCACCAGCGTGCGGGACACCTCCGGCAACGTGCTATTGGAGGCGATGGCGGCGGGATTGCCGGCGGTGACATTGCGGCATCATGGCGCGGCGGAAATCGCCACCGACGAAACCGCCTTGCGGATTCAACCGTCGGGGTTTCGAGCGACGGCGACGGCCTTGGGAGAGGCCATGTTGCGACTGGCGCGGGACTCGGAATTGCGCGCCCGACTCGGCAACGCTGGCCGCCAGCGCATCCTCGACGTTTACGTGTGGGATCGCAAAGGCGAGTGGATGAACGCTATTTATCATCGCATCGTTCCGCTTGCTCACGGAGAGAGCGAGGGGCTCGCCCGGCCTCAGTAAGCGTATAATTCCAAGCACCGCATACACGGAACTACGGGCCGAAACCCCTTGCAAAGACTGGGGGATCAGCAGATTCTTCAACCATGTTTTGCTTGCTTCAGGCGCGACAACCTCAGCGCGGCGTTTGTTGGCCGGCCCTGTGGTCCGAGGTTTATCTGCACCCGACTCGGGGAATAATGACGGGGCTGATTTTCTTTTTGCTCTGCAGCAGCCGGATTCCTTGCGGAGCCATCGTGGATGCCGATGGAAACGGCATGAGCGACGTCTGGGAAACGGTTTACGCCGCAGCCGGAATAGCGCCGGAAGCGGATGCTGATGGAGACGGCCAGAGTAATTTCCAGGAATCCGTTGCCGGGACGGACCCGTTCGATCGGCAATCGGTGTTCCGTACCACCGTGCGCACTCTGCCCCCGTCAGCGCGGTTGATCCATTGGCCTTCGGTCGCAGGGATACGTTATCAAGTCGAGGCGACAACGGAGGCTGTGGACAACACGTGGCATCCCCAAGGAGAACCGGTTCACGGCACCGGTGAGGTCATTCTGGCAGCGTTGCCGCTAACCGATCCACCCCAAGTTGCCTTCCGTATCCGGGTGCTGACCGACAATCCCGCAATCAACTTGAGCCGCCCACACTTGGACACCTTGGACACGGATGGAGATGGAGCAGCCGATCTTGACGAGTATGCGGCGGGCACAAACCCATTCGATGCCGGTTCGCTGATTGCCATTACGGACATGGAAACTGGACCGGCTGTCTTGTTGACCTGGCCGTCCGTCGCCGGAAAACGATACCAAGTACAAAGCAGTGCGCACGTGGAAACCGGATGGCACGATGAGGGCGGCATGCTTGCGGGAACGGGCGACCCCATAACCGTGGCGATTAAAGCGGCCGAGGACTGCCGCTTTTTTCAAGTCGGCGTCACTGATGGCGATGACGATCTTGATGGGGTCACGGATTGGGAAGAACGGATGACCGGTCTGAATTTTGGCCCGCTCCATTTCCGCACCAATGCGCCCACGCCGGTGGCCGCCGTTACCGCCATGCTCACCGCAACCAACGTCATCAATGCGGGCGTTGGCGCCGCTGTGGCCGATGTCACCATCCACTCTCCGGGCGGCTTTCGGTTGACCCGAACAGGCAACATCAATCCGGTGGTGGTTTCGTATACAGTGGGTGGAGACGCGGTGCCGGGTGTGGATTATGTGCCGTTGCCCGGTCAGATCACGATTCCGGCGGGCTCGGACTCCGTGGAAATTCCCGTCGTGCCATTGTACACCGCGACCCTCGCCTTATCCCGAAGCGTTTTAATCACACTCGAACCCACGGCTGCTTATGTTTTGGGAACAAACACCAGCGCCGAGATTCGGGTGTTAAAGGAGGTCGCCCTTTCGGTGCGGGACTTTGGCGCCGTTGGGGATGGGGAAACCGACGATACCGTAGCCATCCAAGCCGCGATCAACGCGCTGGAAGTTTCTTCGGTTCACAACACACTGCATTTCCCGACGGGGATCTACCGCTTGAATACCCCCAAGCGCGCTAGCAATCCCAGCCGGACCTGGTACGAGCTGCTGCGGTTGGGCAATACGGACCTCGCGGGGCGGGATCTTATTATCACCGCCAATCCTGGAGCTGAACTGTGCTCCACCGTGAGCACCCAAAGGACGCGAATGTTCATGGTAGAGGCCAGTTTCCGTTCCTTCCATGTTCGAGGATTAACGTGGACCAAAAGTCCGGAGCCGTTACCGGCGACCAGCGGGGAACCCAATGGAGCTGAGGGTGTATGGGTTGCCAATCGCGATCTCCGGCAAGTCGAGGCGGTTGAATTCGCCGACTGTCGATTCGAGAACTGCCATGGGGCGATAACCGTCGACGGGTCGGGGTTTGACCTCCGGGGCAAGCTAACTCGTTTTAGTGTGCGTCGTTGCTGGATTACCAATCCTTACGGCTCAAATACTATTGGGGCGCAAAACAGTTATGGAGGTGGACAACAAGTGCGAATCAATCCCTGGGTTCACTATGCCGAGTATGCGGACTGTTATTTCGACGGCGGCAGCGATAATCCCGATTTGGCACTGAACCCTGGAGGAATCCGCAAGGATGGGGCGCACTTTGGAAGCCCGTTACATCTACTATTCACCAACAATGTGGTGCGGCGGATGGGCGTCGAAGCAGTCCATCAAATTGACGACCCCCTGATGGGATATACCTTAACTCCCCTCGTCATTCCACCGCCCGATGGCCACTCTCCCGCCCCCGTGACAGTACGTCCGCAAGTGCCCAGCCCCTACCGCCCCGGACAAAGCGTCAACTTCCGCACTTGGTTCCACCTGGGCGCACTGGCCACGAATGTATTTCTTAACGTGGTTGCCTACGAGCCAGACACCCGGACCATCACCGTCACCAATCCCGGCTTGACGCCCGGAGTGGAAGGCCAGACCGTTCCGTCCGGCACTCCGATTTATCTCCAGGATTACAACCCAACATTCGCTACAATAGCTGGCAACATCATTGATGGCGGCACCCCCCGGGGTGATATCGGGATTGCCTCCAATTCAAAAGCCACCATCACGGGCAATTTTATCATGGGCTACGTCACCGGAGTTTATCTTTATGAGAATGTCCGCAATGTGCTCTCGCCCCCCACCCCGGGCACGCAAGTCGCGGGCAATGTAATCTTCACGCGGGACTCCATGACGTCGCCGCTGCCGCTGGCATATGGCATTCAGTCCCATGGCCCCGGAGATATTCTCGCGGATAATCTGATCGTAACGCCCAACGCGTACCGGTTTGTGGGGGTCGCGGTTCGTGGCACCAACTCCTGGGTGGAAGGCAACACCGTGCTGGCGAAAACCGCCCGCCCCCAATCTTATAGTTCCCCGGTACGTTCCGTGGGCATCGGATTTAGCAGCGCCTCCAAGGACAATACCGCCGCCGCCAACCGGACGACCAAAATGGATGTGGGCATTGGTCCGGAAGTCCCTCACGCGACTCCGCCGCACCGGGTGATCAGCCATTTCAGCACCAACGACGTGCTGGCCATTGACCCACGCGGCTTGACGGACGATTCAGCACGCTGAAGCCGATAGCGGGTAACGACTCCGCGGATACTGTGACGGAGGTTTGATAGTCCGTTTCCATTCTACGGGGCCCACGGGGGCAGCATCATCCCTCCACCCAAACCGGAATCCCGCTCCAGTCCGGAAAAGCATGACCGCCGTCCGCCGTAGTCCAACGCCGGTGAACCGGATCAAAACCAAGGGCCGCCCCGTTAAGTGGACTGCGGAGGTGCTCCCGCCAAGTATTCGGAGCCGCTAGTGACGTGGGCGCGGACGATGTGGCGCTGCACGGTGGCGATCGTCAAACGCACGGAGGAGCACACGTTCAAAGTGTTACCCCGCCACTGGGTGGTGGAACGCACCTTTGGCTGGCTCAACCGTTATCGTCGCCTGAGCCGCGATTATGAACGCCAAGCCGAGACGGGCGAAACCAGGGTCTATGTTGCGATGATTCGCTTGATGTTGGCTCGTTTGGCCAAACCTTGAGGAGTTTTCAAACAGGCTCTTACACCGTACCTGGAAAAAACTGGGGACATCGTGACCCTTTGATGGCGAAGCTCAAGGTGCTGAGCACACGGCGCAGACGAAAGTGGCGGCGCCCCCCCGGAGCAGGCGTAGTGCGGGCTCGACATCCGACCGCTGGGGTGTGCAAAATGCCGTCGTCCAATCATCAGGGCAAAATCGGTTTTGAAGATAGGGATACCAACACAGTCTGAATCATGGGTATGACAGGTCGCACTCGGAAGCTTCTGGGCACCTTGATCGTCCTGGCCGTTCTCGGCGGATTGGGGACGGTCCTTTGGAAGCGGAAATTTGACCGGTACACTCCGGTCGAGGCGGTGCTGGATCTGCAGGCCGCCGCCAAAGTGCGCGGCTCCGCCCGCCCGGTGGAGGATTTTCTGGAGGCGCGTTACGGGCCGATGACCGTGCCGGCCAACCGTCAACGGGCCTTTCTGGATTTTTTCAACGTTGGCCACATCGAAGGCATGCATGTCATCGTGAGTCACATGCAGCCCGAACGCAAACAAGCCAATGTCCAAGCCATGGCCCAGTGGCTGGCCAATTATCGGCGGGTCATGACTTCGGAGGAAAAAGCCGCGCTGGCCGCCCACTTGCGCTCGCCCTCCGGCCGGGCGGCCATTCAAAAAGCCAACGTGCAATTCTTGAACAAAGACGTGCATTTTCGCGCGGCGACGGCCCCGGTGATTCAAGAATTGATGACCACGCTCGCCACCGTGCAACAACCCTGATCCACACGCATGCCCCCGTCGTTCTCCGCCCCTCCCGCTCCCCCGCCCCGCGCCGCATCGCGAGCGTTTACCTTGATTGAATTGCTCGTGGTGATCGCCATCATCGGCACGCTGGCTAGTCTGTTGCTGCCGGCGTTGGGCCGCGCCAAACGAAGCGCCCGCGCGGCCGCCTGCCTGAGCAATCTCCGGCAAATCGGCCTGGCGCTAAACGTGTATGTGCAGGACAACAACGATCGCCTGCCCTTCTGCGCCCAGATCCCAAGCGCCAATACCAACCTGCCGCCCCTCTTCCTCACCTTGTTCCCCGGGCAACGGACCAACCAGTTGTTCCACTGCCCCGATGACCGCACCCTTTTTGCCGAAGAACAGACCAGTTACGAATGGAACGCGTTTCTCAACGGCGCCTCCTACGATCGTCCGGAGGACTGGTCGCCGGCCACGCAGGCCATCGTGGAACAGATCTTTGGGGGCCGGCTGAAAACCCCGTTGGTCGGCGACGCCAACGCCTTTCATCCCGCCACCGGGAACCGATCCGGCAAAAATGCGCTTTTTTTCGGCGGACACGTGGAACACGTGCGGGTACCCGTTGAACTCCGTTCGATTTTCCCAGATTGATTCTTTGAACACGGCGGCAGCGGTGAAGTCTTGATCCGTAGATCGCACCGCGGGAAAATTTTCAAACGTCCGCCAAAACTCTTTGTGATTAGGCGGCGGGCTGGTTACCCTCGCGGACAACAATTCGGGCAATCTATGAAATGGTCTATGACAACACGAACCTTGGTAATCGTCGGGGCGTTGCTGGGCGGCGCCATCGGGTGGGCGGCAGATTTGCGCGTGGGCATCATCGGGTGCGATACCTCGCACGCGGTGGCGTTCACCCAGGTGATGAATGATCCTCAAGCCAAAGGCCATGTGCCGGGCGCCAAGGTCGTGGGCTTGTTCAAATACGGCAGCCCCGACATCGAATCCAGTTGGAAGCACGTCGAACCGAACGCCCAAAAACTCCAGAACGACTTCGGAGTCAAGATTTATGACTCCATCGCCGCCCTGTGCCAAGACGTGGATTGCGTGCTCTTGGAAAGCATGGACGGCCGGCCGCACTTGGAACAGGTCAAACCGGTCCTGGCCGCCAAAAAACCGGTGTTTGTGGACAAGCCGCTGGCGGCGTCCCTTCGCGATGCCCGGCAAATTTTTAAGCTCGCCCGGGCGGCGCGGGTGCCGATCTTCAGTTCCTCCTCGCTCCGGTTCGCCAGCAACAATGTCGCCCTGCGCAATGGCCTCATCGGCCCGGTCACTTATTGCGAAACCTACGGCCCCTGCTCCTTGGAACCAAACCATCCGGATCTTTTCTGGTACGGCATCCACGGCGTGGAAGCGTTGTTCACCGCGATGGGCCCGGGTTGTCGGACCGTCAAACGCGGCACTACACCCGACGGCAAAATCGAAGTCATC
>MWDV01000441.1 GCA_002070715.1 Verrucomicrobia bacterium ADurb.Bin118 | reverse complement strand
TTGGGTTTCCTGAACATGGTCATCGCCGTGCGCGGCGAAACGATGCTGGTGCCCGTAACGGAATTGTTTTATCAAACACCCTACTTCTGGATGATTGTGCTGTTGACGTCGCCGATAATCACCATGCGCCTGTTTGCGCTGGAAAAATATGCCGGCACGTTTGAAACGCTGATGACCACGCCGGTGCGCGACACCGCGGTGGTGCTGGCAAAATTCAGCGCGGCGCTGGTTTTCTTCCTGGTGTTGTGGCTGCCCCTGGCGGGCTGTTTCTTCATCCTCCGCCAGATGACCGGGCAGGGTCTGCCGATGGATTGGGGCGCCGTGGGCGCCACTGGTCTGGGGATTCTGCTGTTGGGCTGCCTGTTTTGTTCCATCGGTTGTTTTGCCTCGTCCCTGACCCGCACCCAAACCGTGGCGGCCATGCTCGGTTTGGCGTTGGGGGTGGGGTTATTCCTGGTTGGCATGCTGGCCGGGCGGCCGCCGGCGGGGTTGGCGGCCTGGCAGGCGGCGGCGCTCGCTCCGTTCGCCCTGTTGGATCACCTGCAGGATTTCGCCCGGGGCGTGGTGGATACACGCCCGATTGTTTTTTTCCTCAGCCTGAGCGCCCTGTTTCTGTATCTGACCTTGCGCGTGGTGGAAAGCCGCCACTGGAAATAACATGAGCCCTCCGCGCAATTCCCCGCCCAGTTTCTCGGCGCAACGCCGCTGGGACAGCATGCTGAACGCGGTCATTGGCGTTTTCGCCGTGCTGGCTCTGGTGGTCATGGCTAATTACCTCGCGCAACGCCATTTTCAGCGGTGGTTTCCCAGCAAGCGGGCGGCCCTCCAGCTTTCGCCCCAAACGCTCGGGCTGCTGCGGACACTGACGAACCAAGTGGCGGTGACCGTGGTTTATGACCGGGAAGACCCCTTCTTCAGCACGGTGACCGGTCTGCTGAAGGAATATCACCAGGCCAACCCGCACATCACGTTGCGCGAGGTGGATTACCTGCGCGATGTCGGCGCGGCCCAACAGATCTTCACGGATTATCAACTGATCGGCGTGACGAACAAAAACCTGATTCTGTTCGATTGCGAAGGCCGGGTGAAACGCGTGGACGGCAACCAGCTGGTGCAATACACGCTGGAACTGGTCCCCAACAGCACGGAGCGGGAGTTCCGACGCCAACCCGTGGCGTTTCGCGGCGAACAGATGTTCTCCTTGGCGCTGCTCGCGGTTGCCAATCCGAAATCCTTGCACGCCTACTTTCTCACCGGACACGACGAGCACGATCCCGACAGCGGCGATGATGTTCAAGGCTACCTCAAGTTCACCTCGCTGCTGCAGCAAGGCTACATCCAAACGTCCCTCCTCTCCTTGGCCGGCACCAACCGCGTGCCCGAGGACTGCAATTTGCTGATCATTGCCGGCCCGCGGCGGCCGATTCCCATCGAGGAACGGGAAAAGATCGCGGATTACCTGACCCACGGCGGACGGCTGTTGGCCTTGCTAAACAGTTATGCGACACCCCGTTTGTGCGGGCTGGAAGAGGTGCTGACGGAATGGGGTGTCGAGGTCAGTTTCGCTCCGGTGGTGGATCCCGCCAATAGCACCATATCCGGTTACGATTTAAAGACATCAGGTTTTTCGGCGCATCCGGTTGTGAGTTCATTGGTGGGATCCGCGCTGCACTTCATTCGCCCGCGGTCGGTGGGAAAACGCACCGCCAATCCGCCGGTGGCCGATACCCTTGCCGTCGAGGAAATCGTCCGCAGCGGCGCCACGGCGCGCCTCGGCTCGGAGCTGACGGCTGCGGCGCGGTCGCTCCCGTTGGCGGTCGCGGTCGAACAAGGCGCGGTGCGGGGCGTGGTCACCGAGCGCGGCGGCACCCGATTGATTGTCACCGGTGATTCCATGTTTCTCGGCAACCAAATGATCGAGTCCGCCGGCAACCGGGATTTTGCCGTCGCGGCCATCAACTGGCTGTTGGATCGCTCGCAACTCCTGCACGGACTGGGGCCGCGTCCGGTGACGCAGTTTCGCCTGACGTTAAGCCGGTCGGAATTGAGGGCGCTGCAGTGGCTATTGCTGGCCGGCTTGCCCGGAGGGGTGCTCTTGTGCGGCGGCTTGGTTTGGCTGCGCCGGCGCCGTTAAAACTGAGTATTCGCGAGCCCCGCCTGTCCGTTGCGTCCCATGCAAGTAACCCTGTCCAAGCTACCCAATCGTTTCTGTTCCCTACTCCGGGGGGCGGGCGCCACCGTGCCATGAATTCCCGCAATACATGGATCTATGTGACCTTGGCAGTAGGGTTGTTTGTGTTCATTTGGATCCATGAGCGGCAACCAACTCAGGCACCGTCCGGACTCCCGCCCGTGCTGCCGGGTTTGCAACCCACGAACGTGACCAGTGTGCGGGTCCGCCTCACCGGGCAATTGGAAATCCAAGTGGAACGCACCAACGACGGCTGGCAACTCACCCGTCCGCGGCAGGCGCCGGCGGAGAATGCCCGGATTGAAGGCTTGCTGGCCTACCTGGCCGGATTGCACGCGCAAACTTTCATTCC
>MWDV01000440.1 GCA_002070715.1 Verrucomicrobia bacterium ADurb.Bin118 | reverse complement strand
CTTGCCGATGAATTGCGCGAACTCTTTCGGGCTGATTTCACCCAAGCCTTTGAAGCGTGTAATCTCCGGTTTGCCGCCGAGTTCGGTCACGGCCTGGTCGCGTTCAGCTTCACTGTAGCAATAGATCGTTTTCTCCTTGTCGCGGACGCGGAACAACGGCGTTTCCAGCACATAAACGTGACCGGCTTGCACGAGCTGTTCGAAGAACTTGAAGAAGTAGGTGATCATCAAGTTGCGGATGTGCATGCCGTCCACGTCCGCGTCGGTGGCAAGGATGACCTTTTCGTAACGCAAACCTTCCGGGCCGTCTTCCACGTTGAGCGCCTGCATGAGATTGTACATCTCATCGTTCTTGTACATCACGTCGCGCTTGAGATCCCAGACGTTGAGCGGCTTGCCCTTGAGCACGAACACGGCCTGATTGTTCACGTCGCGGCAGCTCGTGATTGAGCCGGCGGCGGACTGGCCTTCGCAGATGAAGACCATCGTGCCCTTGCCCTTGCATTTCTTCTTGTCGAAATGGTTCTTGCAGTCCTTTAACTGCGGGATGCGCAACGTGATGGCTTTGGCGCGTTCGCGTGCGAGCTTCTTCACATTCTGCAATTCCTTCCGCAACTCCTGTGTGTCCTTCACCTTGGCCACGATGATTTCGGCGATCTGTTTGTTGCGCTGGAAGAAGTGCAGCAGCTCCTCGCGCACCTTGTTGACGAGGTCGGTGCGGATTTCCGTGTTGCCCAGCTTGTTCTTCGTCTGCGATTCGAACATCGGATCTTTCAGTCGGATCGCCACCGCGCCGACCATCGCTTCGCGCACGTCGTCGCCGTCGAACTTGCCGCCGCAATACTCATTCACCGCCTTGAGCAAACCTTCCCGGAACGCGCTCAAGTGCGTGCCGCCGTCGCTGGTGTATTGACCGTTGACAAAGGAATAAAACGTTTCGCCGTAGCGCGAGTTGCTGTGCGTGAAGCAGAACTCCAACGTCTTGCTCGCGTAATGCAGCGGTGGATAAAGCGGTTCGCTGCCGTCGCTCGACAAATCCTCCATCACCAAATCCATCAAACCGTGACGCGATTGGAAAATGATCGGTCCGTTGCTGGGAGGGACGGCTTCCACGCCGTCCCCATCTGATTTGGGACGTGGTGGAACGCGTCCCTCCCAATTCAAAATCAACTTCAGCCCCGTGTTCAGGTAGCTGTAATGGCGCAGCCGGCGTTCGACATGTTCCAGTTTGAATTCCGTGTCCTTGAAAATGGTCGGGTCCGGCTCGAACTCGATGTACGTCCCGTCCGGCTCGCGCGTTTTACCGGAGTCCTCCTTCTTGAGCTTGCCCACTTTGAATTGCGCCTCGGCAAATTCACCGTCGCGATGGCTGCGCACGATGAAGTTTTTCGACAACGCATTCACCGCCTTCGTGCCGACGCCGTTGAGGCCGACGCTGAATTGGAACACGTCGTCGTTGTATTTGGCGCCCGTGTTGATGCGGGAAACACAATCCACCACCTTGCCCAGCGGGATGCCGCGCCCGTAATCGCGCACGCAGACGTGCGTGCCGTCAATCGAGATTTCGATCTCCTTGCCGTGGCCCATGATGTATTCGTCAATGGCGTTATCAATGACCTCCTTGAGCAGGATGTAACAACCGTCGTCGTAATGGTTGCCGTTGCCGATGCGTCCGATGTACATGCCGGTGCGCAGCCGGATGTGCTCCAGCGAACTCAGTGTCTTGATCTTGCTCTCGTCGTAATTGTGTTTTGGTTTGGCCGCCATAGAAATTCGCAATGATCAAGATGCGGCAAGATGGGACGCAAGGAAACAGGAAATGTCCGAGCCGCGACGCGCTTTTGCGCACGCGTCGCTTGGCGACCGCATCAACCCGGGGGCAATAACGGTTGCAGCGGACAAGTATCACAGCGCGGGGCGCGGGGACGGCAAAAATGTTTGCCCACCTGGACGAGTTGCGCGTGATAATCCTGCCAGTAATCCAGCAATGCCGGCCCGGTTTTATGGCGCAACGCCGCTTCGCACAACGCCTGCAAATCGGCGTACCACGACCGGACGCCGCTGGATTGCCGGCCATTCCCCCGCTCCGCCACCACAGCGGTTGGCTTTTGAAAGGATGGTCCACGCCCGCGCGGCGCCGATGGCAATTGGGGTGCCAGCCATTGATGGCGGGCAAAGATCCTGTGGGTATAGGCGTCAACGACAAAGCTGAGTTGGCCCCCCGCGTAAAGCAACATGCTGTCGGCGGTTTCGGGGCCGATCCCCGGAATCGCCAGCAACCGCGCGCGGACGGCGGCGCGCGGGCCGGCAAACAACCGGTCGAGGTCGGCGTCACAATCCTCAACCAACACCCGCAAAAAAGCGCGTAACCGGCGGGCTTTCACGTTGAAATAACCGGCGGGACGGATGTATTCGGCCAACCGGTGTTCGGGCAGGGCGTACAGCTTCCGGGGTTCGAGGCAACGCACGGCTTTGAGCCGGGCCAGGGCGCGCTCCACATTTGTCCAAGCGGTGTTTTGGGTGAGGATGGCGCCAACGCAGACTTCAAACGGCGAGTCGCCCGGCCACCAGTGTAGATGGCCGAACCGCGCCCGCATCAGCGGGTAGGCGCGCCGCAGCGCCTGGACAAGCGACGGAGGCAGTTGGTTTTTCCGCGTCCGGCGTTTTACGCCCATGGTTTGCCGTTCGCGCGGGTGCCGCAGATGTTGACGCGGAGTCCCAACGCGGCAGCCAGAGCGGCTTTGGTCATCAGACAGGTATCCGCTGCTTTGGCGGTGTGGGCATAGACACATTGGACGTGATTCGCCTGGTGCTTGGCCATCATCTGATCGCGGCTGACGCCATACGTCACCGCATGCATGATGGGCCACTGCGGCGTGGTGGCTTGCCAGCGGCGCTCGGTCTCGGCACGGGGCAGGGCCACGACTTTTCCGCGGCCGATGTCCAGGTGCAGCCCGCCATTCGCCACATAGATGCGCGACCAGACGATCTCGCCCGGTTTCGCGATGCCGCGCAGGGTGCTGCCGCCTTTCGGAAAATACATGGGCGGTTGCCGGAATCCCTCCGCACCAGCCCATCCGCCGGTGAAATGCGCCGGCGGCGCCGCACCGCTGATCTCGAACACCCAGACGTATTCGCCCGTGGTGCCCGACTGATCCCAATCCGCCCAACGCACATCATGCAGCGTGTTTTCGACCGGTTGCCCAAGCGCTTGGTGAACGCGATCCGTGAGCAAACCATCAAGGCCGGCGCATTCATCCACTTCGTTGAAATGCACCAGTGGCCGGCCCGGAAACAACACCCGCCGCCCACAACGCGATTTCACCGGCGGCCGCTCCGTGTTGTTCAGCGTGCCTTCGACCAGATCGCTGGCGGGCATCAAATCTTTCAATCCCTGTTGATATTGAATGCCAATGCAATCGCAGCCGAAATCATCGGCCAACCGCGCGGCGGCAATATACATCTTGCCCTGCCAGAGCAGTTGTGCGTCGGTCAAATCCGTGGCTTCGTCGGGGCCGGTGTGGAATTTCATGCCCCGCCGTTCCATCCAAGCGCGCACCCCAGCGGCTTCGGCGTCGTCCACCGTGCATGATTCCGCGTAGAGCGTGGATTGACTCAGGCGTTCCTTGAAGACACCCACCCGATGTAGCAGGTCATCGGGGATGATGGCGTTGAACATGCCCATGCAGCCTTCATCGAAGATGCCCATGATGGCCTTCTCCCGCAGCAACTGCGCCGCCAGCTTTTCACCCGTCCGCCGCACGCTCGCGCTGAGCTGGATCCGGGCCAGGGGCTGGACGTGATCAGTCTTGTGCGCGCAACGACCCGTCGTGAGCCAGGTCCGTAGTTTGGTCCGAAAATAATCGTCGGTGAAATCCTCGCTCCAGAGGGTGGAGTATTTCACGCCCGCCTTGGTAAGCGAACCGTTGAGGTTGAGCATCCCCACCAGTCCGGGCCATTGCCCGGACCAGTTGGCGACCGTGAGGATCGGTCCCCGGTGCGTGGTCAGACCGGGGAAAACGTGATGCGAGTATTGCCACACCGCTTCGGCAACGATCAGCGGGGCCTCAGGCGGAATACGTTTGAACACTTCGATCCCCTCGCGTTGGGAGGCGAGGAATCCGTGTCGTTCGCCGGTTTTATATGGATGGGCGCGCACAACGTTGAAACCCTCGGCGGCAACGGCAGCGGTCAGCGCCCGCTCCAAGTCGCGCTGGGCCGGCCAGCACACTTGATTGGCGGACAACCGCAAATCACCGCTGGCAACGAGAAGGACGGTTTTATTCTTGGGGGATTTCGCTTTCTTGGTCATAGGTCAACGCATGGGTGAGTTGAGCGGGAAGGGTCGGTCCGGCGCCGCGGGTCAAGGCAACTCCCGGCCGCCCTGCTCCACATTCGCTTTATCAAACACACGGGAGCCGAGGACAATTTTTTTCGGCACGGATTCGCCCCGCAGAATTTTCAATGCCGTGGCCACGGCCTCCGCGCCGCCGGTGGGGTATTGGAACGTGGCGTCGAGAATGCCTTTTTTTACGTAAGCCACGCCTTCGTGCGGCAGGGCGTCAATGCCCACAAACTTCATCTGTTTCTCGCGGGCCGTCGCCTGCGCGGCCAGATACGCGCCGTGCGCGCCGGGATCGTTATGGGCATACACCAGATCAATTTGATCGAACCGCGCCAGGGCCGATTCCATTTCCTTGCGCGCCTCTGGTTCCAGCCACTTCATATCCGCCTCAAAGATGATTTCGATCTGCGACCCCGCGATGCCTTGGCGGAAACCTTGATGGCGGTCCTGCCCCGGCACGGAGGTCATCAATCCTTTCAACTCGACCACCTTGCCCTTGCCGCCGAGGGTCTGGCGGATCCACTCGCCCGCCGCCCGGCCGATCTTGACGTTGTCCGCCCCGATGAAGCACGTGAACTGGTCGCCCAGCAACGCGCGGTCGAGCACAATCACCGGGATGCCCGCGGCCATGGCTTTCGCCACCGGTTCGGTCAAGGGCGCGGCCTCTTTCGGGCTGATGAGGATCAAGTCCACCTTCGCGCTGACGAATTCCTCGACGTGCGCGCGCTGCTTGAGCGTGTCGTTCTGGGCGTCCTTGAAAATGACCTTGAGTTCCGGATGCTGGTCCGCTGCGGCTTTCACGTCGGCGTTCATCTGCACGCGCCACGGCTCGCCAAGATTGCACTGGCTCATGCCGATGGTGTATCGGGCCGCGCCTGGGGTATCGGATGAATCGGTCGAGGGCTTGCAGCCGGTGAATCCGGCCAGGAAAACCACAGTGAGGAGGGAGGAAAACAATGTCTTGGTTTGCATGTGCGTATGGTCGTACCAGCGTTGATTCTCTGAGCCCGTATTCAAGCCGGTCGCCGCCGCTGAGTCAATACGGCAACGACGATAATCAAACCGGTAAGCATGAGCCGGCCCGCTTCGGGGACGGCATTGATACTGAGGATTTTTTCCAGATAACCGATCGTGAGCACACCCAGCAACGTCAACCCCATGCCGCCCCGCCCGCCCATCAGGCTGGTGCCGCCAATGACAACCATGGCAATGGCGATCAATTCATAGCCGCCCCCGGTTTCGGGATCCCCCTGCTGTTCCTGTGCGGCCTGGCACAAACCCGCAATGGCGGCAAACACCCCCGACGCCACATACGCCGCCGCCTTGGCCGCGACCACGGGCACGCCCGACAAACGCGCCGCGTCTTCATTGCCGCCGATCGCGTAGAGTTGCCGCCCCCAACGATGCCGGTCCAGCGCCAGCCACGCCAGCACCACGCATCCCAAAAAGATCACCGACACCATCGAGACGTTGTCTCCCAAGATGCGCTTGTCAATGAAGGCAAACAACGGCGGGAGATCCACGAATTCCCCTCCGAACGACCGGGACACTTTCATGCCGCCGGAGGCGTATTTGGCCAGGCCGCGCGCGAAGACCATCATGGCCAGCGTGGCGATGAACGGTTGCACGCGCAGGCGCGCCGCCACGAAACCGCAGGTGCCACCGCACGCCGCGCCCACGAGCAGGCTGGCCACCACCACCACCACCGCCGGCCAGTGCCAGTGAATGGCCATCTTGGCACCGCAAACCGCCACCAGCGCCAGCACGCTCCCGACGGCGAGATCAATGCCCGCCGTGATGATGACCAGCGTGAGTCCGCACGCGAGAATCCCATATACCGAGGCCTGGCGCAGCGCGTCACGATGCGTTCCGGGCCGGAAAAAAGCGCCGTCCGCGTTGAAAATCAACCCCACCAACAAAACCAGCAACAGCGCCAGTAAAGCCCGGCCAGCCGGACTGGTCAGCGTCCGAATAACCGGATGAGACGATGCCGCCTTTTCACTTGGATTCATAGCCTGGTCACCAATGAATAATGCACGCGCGGCGCAACGGGGTTTCCCGCGGCAACCGCCCGCGCATATTCAGCGAAGACCTCCGGACACTTCAAGCCCTGACTACGGCACCGGTGGATGCGACATGGAGACGGACTGCCCGGAGTCGGCAGTGATTTTCCGCTGGCAATGCCCGCCCAACAAGGGCCGTTGCCGGTTCGGAAAACGGCTTTTCTCACTGCGGGAACGCATGCCGGTAATGCGTCAGGCAGATGGCCGGATTATTCCGGCAACACCCGGATCTCGATCTTGCGGAATTCAACCGGATGACTCTCCGACTGGAGGGAAATGTAGCCACCATGCAGCGCGACGTTTCCATCCTTGATAAGTTTCCGGGCGTCATTGTCTCCCGGATCCAACTGCGGCTGTTCGTATTCCAGGACCGTTTCGCCGTTGATGCGATGAATAATCCGACCGAAACCATGCGCTTCAACTTCCGCTGTGACCCATTGATCGCCATGAAACGTTTTGGAGCGCGAGTCCGTGCAGTGCTGGGTGATGAGTTTCCCCTTCATCACGACATGCGTGCCGGGCGAACAGAGATTGCCCGTCGGACGCGCGTGCTGGCCGTCGCCGCCGAGCAGTTGGACCTCAATCGAGACCGGGAAATCCTGATCCTTGGCCATCGTGGCCGGAGACTGGGAATGAATCATCACCCCGCTGTTGCGCCAGGCCCACCCCGGCCCGCCCGGCACCTGCTCGCCAACGAAGCGGTATTCCACCCGCAACACATAATTCGAAAAGGGAATCTGGTAGAAGAGGTGGCCAAACCGGTTGTCGAATTTCTCGTACCCGTCATAGACCACGCGCAATATGCCGTTTTCCACGCGGAACGTGTTCGCGAAATTTTCCCCGAGTTCATAGCCTTTAATTTTCGGCGTCCACCCGGTGAGGTCCTTGCCGTTGAAAAGAGTTTGCCAAGTCTCTGCCGTCGGCTGGGCAAAACCGTTAACCGTCAGAATGAGAAGCGCGGCGGCGGCGGCCAGCAGAAGCCCGGATAGAAGCGATTTATTCTTCATGCCGACAGTCTGGCCGATGGCCGCCGCGTGTCGAGCCTGCAATCGAACTCAGATTCATCGCCCCTCGGCCCAGTCGGGCTTTTGATTCAATGGCCGTGTCCGCCACGGCGTGGAGCGGCCTGAAGCCGCTTGTTAGAAAAACGGATTGTGCGCGCGTTCTTCGGCGACGGTGGTCACGGGCCCGTGGCCGGGGCACAGCAGGGTTTCCCCAGGCAGGGTGAGGATGTGGGCGCGCACCTTCTCCCGGGCAAGCGCCCACGATTGATTGCCGCGTCCCATGGAACCGGCAAAGATCGCGTCCCCGACGATGGCCACCGGCGGCGCGTCCTCCGGCCAGTTGTGAATGAGATACGTGACGCCGTCGGGCGCATGTCCGGGTGTGCTGCGATGGGTAATCCGCAGACGCCCCAATGACACACTCGCGCTCGCTGTGGCATCCGCCGGAGCGAGCGGATTTTTCGCATCGTTGTGCAAGGTCACTTCCGGAAACGCACGCCGCACCTCGGCGACGGCGGCAATATGATCCTGGTGCGTATGCGTGATGAACAGGTGGCACAAAGCCAATTGGTTTTTTGCAATGGTGGTGAGGACTTCCGCCGCACTCCAGCCCGTGTCGAACAACGCCGCCGCGCGCGTCTCCATGTCCCAGATCAGATAACAGTTGACCGCCATGCCCCCGTCGCTGGTGGTGAACTGCCTCAGTTCGCGCCACCGCGCCAGATCGTTCGCGACCGGTTGCCACCCCGCCGCGATACTTTTCAACTTCGTTGCATCCAACCCAATCAACGGCGCCAGGGCATCCCATTGGGGCGGCGGACCGCTCCATTGACCGGATTCTTCCAGAGTCGCGAGTTCGGTTTCGGTTAAATTTGCGGCGCGGGCCGCGGCGGCGGCGGAAACGCCCGCCATCAAGCGTCCCTTGCGGATGATGTCACCCAAATGATCTTCGAGCTGCATAACCGGACGTTAGCCGCAGGCGCTTGAGGCGCAAGCGACAAAACCAGAACAGGAAATGGCCGCTGAAGAATCACCTTCATCCGAGCGCATCAGCGATGGATGGCGCGACCGCGTTGGTTTTCCACCCTCCTTAAACGAGAGCTGATTGACCCGCCGCGTGGGCCGCCAGGCGTTCCAGCCAGAACGCCGCCCGGGCTTTGGCTTCCGCGACCGTCGTCAAATCGGTCAAGGCGTGGAGCCGGGTGAAATGACGCGCCAGTTGCGGCGAGCGTTCGAGCGCGCCCGCCAACGCCACACACGGAATGTCCCTGGCCCGGCACCACGCGGCCACCTGCCCCGCGCCCTTACCCATCAGCGTGGAACGATCCATCGCGCCTTCCCCTGTCACGACCAGATCCGCCCGCGCCAAACGACCGGCCAGCCCGCCCCGCTGGGCGATCAGGTCAAATCCGGGCGTGAAACGCGCCCCGAAAAACAGTGTCAACCCAAAGCCAAGACCCCCGGCCGCCCCGGCCCCCGGTTGCGTGTGCCGGCCGGGCTTCAGGCGTTGCGACCGGTTCGCCGGGGATACCGTGAACCGGGCTTGCTGCGCCACGAACGACAGCCGTTTCAGGCACCGTTCCGCCACGGGAAAATCGGCGGGCCGCAATCCTTTCTGCGGACCATAAACCCGTGTCGCCCCCCGCGCCCCGAGCAAAGGATTGCGCACGTCCACCGCGACGACCCACGATTTGAACCAGCGCCGCCGGGGGGGACGCACAAGGCGCGCGAGAGAATCCAGTTCCGTCCAACGCTCGAGCTCCCGTCCGTTCGCATCCAAAAACCGCCAGCCTAGCGACCGCGCCAGCCCGAAGCCGCCATCGTTGGTGCTGCTGCCGCCAATGCCGATGACGCAATGCTCCGCACCCTCCTTCACAGCCTGCCGCACAACAGCGCCAAGCCCGAATGTGTCGAGGTCAAACGGATGAAATTTCCCGGGCGGCAGCATGGCCAGCCCAATGACGCGGGCCGACTCAATGATGGCCGTCTTCCGTCGGGCGTCCCACCACCACGCCGCGGTGCAGGGCTGATGCGCGGCGTTGACGGTGCGCACCCGCCGGCGTTGCGCGCCCACGAGTTCCCCCAGCGTCTCCCCGAACCCGTCGCCGCCATCGCTGATCGGGAAAATTTCCACCGTGTCAGTCGGGCGCGTCCGGGCCCATCCCCGGGCCATGGCGCGGGCCGCTTCCCGGGCGGTCAGAGTGCCTTTGAATTTATCAGGGGCGATCAAAACACCATACGACATGCGGCTCTTATGGCTTTCCACTGCCGCAGGCGCAACTGAAAACGGGGTGCGGCTCCAACAGAATTGGGCTTCTGCCTTGCGTCATTCGGGGGTATCGTAAGACGGGATCGAGATGAACGCCCAAGATCTGTTCCGTTTGAACGTGCCGCAGGGGGAAGCCACCCGGCGCGGCATGGATTTCATTCAACGCTTTCTCCTGGCGGGCGGCGACAAGGCCCGGCTGGAAACGGAAGTGCGGGCGGTCATCGCTTGTCCGGAAAATTTTGTGAACGACCCGCTGCGAGGCGCATTCGCCAAATCCCTATTGAACGCACCGCCTCCGCCGCGCGCCGAACCGGTGAAATATCGCCTGTGGGGGCACGGATTGGAACCGGAGGCGGTGATGCAAATGGAACAGGCGTGCCGGCTGCCAGTGACGGTGGCGGGTGCGTTGATGCCGGACGCGCACGTGGGCTACGGACTGCCCATCGGCGGCGTGCTGGCCACGGACAACGTGGTGATTCCTTACGCGGTGGGCGTGGACATCGCCTGCCGCGTGAAAATGACGGTGTGGGATGTGCCGCCGCGCGATTTGGAGCGCCGGGCGGAACGTTTCATTCGCGCCATCCAGGCCGAAACGCGCTTCGGCGTGGGCGCGAATTTTCGTCAGCGCCGGCAGCACGAGGTGCTGGACGCGGATTGGCATGTCAGTCCGGTAACCCGGGAGAACAAGGACCGCGCTTGGGCGCAATTGGGCACCAGCGGCAGCGGCAATCATTTTGTGGAATTCGGACTCTTCACGGCGCACGAACCAATACACGATCTGCCACCCGGCGAATACGTGGCGCTGCTTTCGCACAGCGGCAGCCGCGGCACGGGGGCCGCCGTGTGCGATTACTACAGCAAACGGGCCGTTGAACAATCCCCTGATCTGCCCCGGGAACTGAAACGCCTGGCCTGGCTGTCCCTCGATTCACACCTTGGTCAGGAATACTGGGCGGCCATGGAATTGATGGGGCGTTACGCGGCGGCGAATCACGCGCTCATTCACCGCCATCTGACGGCACATCTGGGCGCCCAAGTGCTGCTCGATTTGGAAAACCATCATAATTTTGCCTGGAAAGAGCGGCATGTGATTGACGGAGCGGCACGCGATGTCATCGTGCATCGCAAGGGCGCGACGCCCGCGGACGCAGGGGTGTTGGGCATCATCCCCGGATCCATGGCGTCGCCGGCTTTCGTGGTCCAAGGTCGGGGACATCCCGCATCGCTCAACTCTGCGGCGCACGGCGCGGGCCGGGTGATGAGCCGCGCGGCCGCCAAGAAAAAATTCAATTGGAAAGAGGTGAACCGGTTTCTGCGCGCGAAAGGGGTGACCCTGATTTCCGCTGGGTTGGATGAAGTCCCAATGGTCTATAAAAACATCCGGGAGGTGATGGCGGCACAAAGTGATTTGGTGACCATTCTGGGCGAGTTTCATCCCAAACTGGTGAAGATGGCGCCGCCCGGGGAACGCCCGGAAGATTGATGCCCCAAGGCGGGCGCAACCGAACCCCGGCGAACAGGTCCAACGGGCCAAACCGTGCGAAGAAATTGCATAACTCCCCGTCTTGACAAAGGACCGACCGGATTACAGCCTCGCTTTCAGCCTGACATGAACAACGCGCAATTTGGGATTTTCCAGTTCGCCGACAGCACCGGTCCCGGACCGCGGGTGGCTGGCCTCGTGCCCGATCGTGGAGGGCAACGGCACGACATTCCCGTTTTGACCGAACAAATTGTCGAGGCGCCAAACTCCTCGGCATCCCCCCACTCCGCCATCCCGGTCGAGTCTTGGTCCGCGACATCGTCGTTTTCCCAGCAAGCCACTCGCGCCAGCAGAAACTCCATCCGCCGCAGCCGCACCGGACAATTGTTCGCCGCCGTGGCGGGACTGTTGCTGACCTCTGCGCTGATGGTTTTTGCTCAATCCGATTTGCCCGCGCCAGCTGAACCCGAGACGACGAACTCGCACGAGATGCTGCGCGCTTATCTGCAAGTTCAGGAACAGCTCCACGCCACGCAACTGGCCATCGAACGCAATCGGCAGGAAACCGAGGCGGCGGCGGCACGGCATGCCGAGGCGCTCACCCGCCAGATGCAGAAGCTGGAACAAGCACTGGCCACCGAACAACAGCGCACCCTGGATGCCTGGCAACGGATGCACCGACTGATGCTGACCTTTGCCGCCATCTTCGCGGGCGTGGGATTGCTGGGCGGGCTGGCCATCGCTTGGATGCAAACCCGCGTCGCCGGACGGCTGACCCAGTTGGGCCCGGGCGGGTCCTTGCCCCCCGCTTTGGGCGTGAATCCCAACTTCCCCGCGCTCGGTCCCGGAACGGGTTCGCCCGGACCGCTGGACGTCACGGAATCGGCCAACGCCCGCTTGCTGAGCGTGATCGAAAAACTGGAGAAACGGATTCAACAATTTGAGCAGTTGCCGCCATCGGCTGCTCCACGCGTGACCCCCGCCGAATCTCCGGTACTTGCCCCGGCGCCCCTCCCTCCGCCAGCGGAAGATGCGGAACAAAAAGCCGCCGACCATCGAGCCGCTCAAATCGAACTTCTGTTGGGCAAAGGGCAGGTTTTACTGGATTTACAGCGTCCCGAGGAAGCGCTGACGTGCATTGAGGCCGCCTTGAAACTTGATCCGCAACATCCCGAAGCCATGGTTCGCAAAGGCCTGGCCTTGGAGCAGACCCAGCAACCGGAAGCCGCTCTGGCGTGTTACGACCGCGCCATCGCCGCGGACGAAACGTTCACGATGGCCTACCTGCACAAGGGCGGGTTGTGTAATCGTCTCGCGCGCCATCAGGACGCACTGCAGTGTTACGAGCTGGCTTTGAAAACGCAGGAGCAACAGGCGGCGGCAGCCGGGGAGGAAAAATTGTAAAGTCCGGAGCGGGACGGAAATTTTGCCGGCGTGAAACGCGCCGCGGCGCGTTCAGTTGTACATGGCGTCGTGCCGGGCGCGTTCGGCGTTGAGCTGGCGGCGGGTCAGATCAATTTTAGCCTTCAACAGTTCCCGGTTTTCCGCGCCTTTCTGGGCCAGTTGCTTTTCCAGCTCCGCGATGCGCTGTTCGTAGGCTTGCCAGCGTTCCTGCAATGGAGTCTGCAACTGTTCCAGGCGCTGCTCCAGTTCGCTCACTTCCTCGGCCGCGAGTCGTTGCGTGTCCAGTAAACCGGCGCGCTGGGAGAAAAGACGCTGCACCACGCTGTGCCCCAGGAGCCGCGCCAGATGCGCGGCAAATCCGGAGGGGACGGCCTCCGCGGGAGCGGGTGGCGGGGTAACGATGGCGGTTTCCGGGACCAATAAAATTTTATCCGCGCCGCCCAAACGCACCGGAAGGAAAGTGACCGGTTGCCGCCGACGCCACACGTACGCGGCCAACAAAACCAACGCGCCCGACAACGCCAGAATACCGCCCAGCAACCATGCGTTCAGCCGGTTTGCGCGATGGACTTCCTGCTGGGCGTAAGCGGCGGCGCTGGGCAGTTCCCCTCGTGCGGCTTTTTCGCGTAACAAAGCCAGGGCGGCAAGCGCCCGCTCATCAACGACCTGCCCCCGCATCACCACAACTTCGCCCGCAGCGTAACGATCGGGGCTATGTATCGTCCGTTTGGCCGACGCCGCGCGGGCGACTGGTGCGGACCTAGATTCGAGGGAACAATTCTCGCGCAGAAACGAGGCGGTAAACTCCGCCCGGGCGCGTTCTTGGGCGGGGAAATCTTCCACAAATTTTTCCCGCGCCCGCCCCAACGTGACCAAGTTGGAGGGGGACACCCGCCAGCCGTTGTTTTCCCAATGGTTTTCCCCCGCCGCGTCGGCGTCGCCTGAACCGTAAATCAAATGCACCCGCTCCCCGGGTTGAATGACCTCCCCAGCCGTGTCGGGCAGCAACGGCCGCTCCATGATGCCGCGCAGTTTTTTGGCGAAAGGTTGGAAGAGGGCGTCGTGATCGCCGCCCAAAGCCCAAATGCCCACGATTTCCGCGTCCAAGGGAAAACTCTGATGCGCCCGCTGAAACTGGTTCGTCAGGTTGCGGAAACGGTCGGAAGGCAGATTCCGGAGGGTCACTTTCGTCAGCGGATAAGCCGCCTTCATGGCGACCAAAAAATTGCTGCGCAACTGGGTCAGCGTGGTCAGGAAATCGCTCTCGACCGCCGCCGCCGCGCCGACTTGGAGCCGGACCAACTGCGTCGGTTCAGACGGCGCTTGCGCTTCCCGTGGTGAAGCGTCACCGCCCGCGAGCACCAAAGGCACCGGCGTAACAATGTCAGCCTCCGCCACGTCGCCGATTTGATAAGCGGGGAACGGCGCGGCCACCGCGCGGACCAGCATGGCCAATCCCACGCCCAGCGCCAATGGAAGCCGGCCTACCATAGAAACGATTGTTGCTGTCCCAACACCTGTTCGCCCTCCAGCAACGTCACCCGCCACGCGGTGACTTCGCCGAACTCCTGATACGCCGCACCGGTAAAGGATAGATGCGTCCAGCGACTCCAAGTCGTGCGGGCCGCTACCACCTTTTCCAGAACATGCGTCGCCGGCAACTCGCCCCGCGCCAGGCCGCGCAGTTCCACGCGCAGCCGCAGCGGTTGACCGGAATCACTGCGTCCCTTCCACTGCACGTCGAACCGCATGCCGGCCCGTTGTTCGGGGTGCCGTCGCAATTGCGCTTGGTAGGCATCCCGGTCATACAAACTGGGCGACGGCGTGTGCCGCCCCCGTTGATCAAGAAAGTGCGGCAACACCTTGATGACGCGGCCACTCGCCGCTGATGCCGCCGGCGACCACGCGGCCACGGCGACCAGAACGAGCAGACAGGATAAACGGCGCATGACCCGACCATAGCGGATGCGCGCAAAAACACAATCCCGTTTCTTTGGCGCCGCACAAAAAAAACGCGTGCGCCCGCGCCGGTTCATGCTTCAATGCGGAGCATGCGAATCATCACCGACGCTCGCTGCACGGTTTATCACGCGCCGGGACATCCGGAGCGGCCCGCGCGCATCACCGCCACCCTCGAAAAACTGCGCGCGCAAAAGGACCTGGCACTGGAATGGACCGGGCCGGACCTGGCCGCCGATGAGGTCATCCTCCGGGCGCATTCCCCGGCGCATCTGGCCCGGTTGAACCAGGCTCGTGATTTTGACGCGGACACCGCGTGGTTTCCCGACATCGCCGAACACGCCCGGCGATCCGTGGGCGCCGCTCTCCTGGCGCTCCAAACCGCCCGTGCCGGACAAATGGTTTTCAGTCTGATGCGTCCACCGGGACATCACGCCACCCCCAACCAAGCGATGGGTTTTTGTTATTTGAACAACATCGCCATCGCCGCCTTGGAGGCACTGGCCACAGGCGCGCGGCGCGTCGCCGTCTATGATTTCGACGTGCATCACGGCAACGGGACGGAAGACATTTTGTTGGACCGGCCGGGCGCGGCTTTTTTTTCGATTCACCAACATCCCTGCTATCCCGGCACGGGGACGCGGCACCGGGGCAGCAACTGTTTCAACTATTGTGTGGCGCCGCACACCCCGCGCGCCGAGTATCGGCGCGTGCTGCAAACCGCGCTCGAAGCGCTCCAGAAGTTCAACCCCGATGTCGTGTTGGTTTCGGCCGGGTTCGACGCGTACGCGCACGATCCCATCGCACAGGAAACCTTGGAGATCGAAGATTTTCATTGGCTGGGGGAGCGTCTGTGCCAGTTGAATACACCCACCGTCCATCTGCTGGAAGGCGGGTACAGCGATGATCTCCCCGAACTCATTTTTGCCTACCTGAAAGGCGTGGCCGGCCAATAACCCGGGCCACTCACTGACCCGACCGGGGAATCCGGGCCATCGTCGGCTGTTGGATTTCTTTCGAAAAAATAGCCGGGCGTCGCCAGAAAGTGCCGGCAAATGCCAAAATCTGTGTATCGCCCGAAAGCGGCCGCGCGTATGGAGTTGAAAAACAACACTGCTATAAAGAGATAATGAAAATGATCAAGCGAAACGGATCGAGAAGTTCGGGAACAACGGCGCACCGTTGGGCGGTTGGCCTCACAGTGGCCGTGTTTGCAACCGTTGCGAAAGCGGAAACCATCACGTTTGATGCACCCGGTTACGTGGCCGGCGAGCGCCCTCCCTCGCCGTGGACGGATAGCTACGAGGCCCGGGAAGGAACGGCCAGAGTTCCCTTTAAGGTCGGAGCGGACCGGGGAATCGGCGGTTCGCAATGCCTGGAAGTGCCCTATACCGGGTTCTTCGAGGACGAGGCGGTCTATCTGCTTCCGCAGCCCTTGACTTCCGCAGATGGAGCGCAACGCATTTCTGTGAAGTACGACCCGCCGGGCACCCCGTCGAATCCCAGCACCAAATTCGCCGCGTACGGAGGGGTGTGGATCGGGAATGGCTGGAAGACAACCGCCAGCGGCGCCAATCGGGGGATCCTGTTCGATCTGTATGCGGGCACTTACAGAATTTTGGTACCCTCCGGGACCATGTTGGCAGGTTTTGTGCCGAGTGCCGGCGAGAATTATCATGAACTCATTTTCGACATCAACGCAGCTTGGGATACCATCACCTACACGGTGGTTTTTCCGGATAACACCAGCGCCTCCAGCAGCTCTCCGTGGAATGGCTCGCCCATTGATAAAGTCTGGCTCGGCCCGGCCACCGGGGAGGCCAGTCCGGCGGCGACTTATGACGATCTGGTCATTGGCGCAGGCGGACAGCCGCCAACCATCACGGAAGATCCCCAACCGTTCACCCTGGCGATGATGGGCGGTCCCGCCGAATTTTCGGTGGCGGTCGAAAACGAGGAGGAAGTCCGCTTTCAATGGCGGTTCAATGATTCGCCCATTGAAGACGCCACCAACCGGACTTACGTGATCCCGGCGGTCAGCCCGTCGCACGTCGGCGCGTACACGGTGGAGGTTTCCAATGACGACGACAGCGTCACCAGCGAGCCCAGCATCCTGTCAGTGGCCAGCGTGCAGGCGGTACCATCTACGGAGATTACCCTGCACGGTCCCGTGGGCGCACAGTACCGCATTGACGTGGCGGAGGCGCTTTCGGATCCGTCCGGATGGACCACTTGGACGAATTTCACCCTGAGCGCGAGTTCACAGACCGTTGCCGATACGGACGCCAACGGCGCCAGCCAGCGGTTTTATCATATCCAACAGGTGAAAAACTGAGGTCCGCCGGGCTGGGCGGCAACAGCGAGCCTCTATTTTACACACGGAAACGGGTGGTGATTGGGAAAGCCTGGCAGCGGATTTCCCCCCCCACCTTTGCCTGGCCTCCCGGCAAAAGCCACCCTCTGGCGCCGACCGTCCAGCGCAGGGAACACTAACAACCCAAGAAACGTGTCCCTCTGCGCGGTCGGGGGCTTTGCCCAAGAGTTTTGCCAAAAGTGAAGATTCTTGTTGCGGTTTGAGCGGACACGGGTTACTTACAGCTATCGCGGAGCCGAAAACGGACCGCCAATGATGCAACGTTATACGCATGATTAAGCTTCAACCGAAGAGGGTGTCTTGAGTCGCCCTTTCTCCTCCCGCTATTCTTCCGCACCCCGTTCGTTTGTCAGGGTCAACGGGAAAATTCGTGCCCGCGAGGTGCGGGTCGTTGGTGCGGACGGCAAACAAATCGGCATCCTTTCGCTGGGTGAAGCCCTGACCTTGGCCCGCCAACAGGGGGTGGACCTGGTCGAAATAGCCCCCACGGCCACCCCGCCGGTCTGCCGCTTGGTGGATTATGGCAAGTTCCGTTACGAACAAGCCAAAAAGGAAAAGGAATCCAAAAAGCACCAGCACGCCAACAAGGTCAAAGAAGTCCAGCTCAGCGTGAAAATTGACGCCCACGATTTGGGGGTGAAAGTGGGGCATGCGGTGGATTTCCTGTGCGACGATATGAAGGTCAAGGTGAGCCTCCGTTTTAAGGGACGCGAAATGGCGCACACCGAATTTGGCTTTCAGGTCGTGGAAAAATTCATCAAAGAAATCGCGCCGTACGGCCACCCCGATTTCCCGCCCAAACTCACGGGCCGCAACATTCATCTCATGGTGAGTCCGTTGCCCCGGAACAAGCGCGCCAAAAACCCGCGCGCCGCCGAAGGGGACGAGAAACCATCCGCCGCGCAACCACCACCGGAAGAGACAACCACGCCGTTGCGCGTCCCGCTCCCGGCAACACCGGCCGCGCCTCCGGCGGCGGGTTTCGTGAACAACCCGTTCTCTCAACTCGAAGTCAAATCGGGTTGAAGCCCGGGTAACCGACCTCCAGCCGATAAAGCGCCAGGGGAACAATATCCGCCTCAAGGCCGGGGTGCGGTTGACGCCGGCTCATCCACGATTTCAGGTTGGTTTTCCCGCGGCATAACTACGCCGCACCACATCGGGAAAGGGACAGGCGTCGCAGACCGCGTTGGTGTGGTCGCAGAAATCCCGCACGATCTGTAACAATCCCTGTTGGGCTGCCGCGTGCCGGAAACTGCTTCGCCGCCCGCCGCCGAGCAGCCGCTGGCGCGCCCGGCGCAACACCGCGTTATCCTCCGCCGCCGGCCATCCCAGATACCGGGTTTCCAACTGCTCCCGCAGTGGTTCGTTGCCGCCCTCGGCCGCGCGCATCCACAGCCACGGCAAAATGACGTTGATGGCGAGGTCCGTCAGGCGGGCGGCCCCCAGCAACGGCTGCGGTCGGGTCTGTCGGGGAGAGCGCAAGGTGCCGTGCCAGGACCAAAACGCATCGCGTGGCGGTTGCAACTGGTCCAACAAGGACGCCGCCCAACGGGCGAGCGGTAACGGCGACACGCACCACGCTTGAAGCTGGTTCACCAAGGTGCCTGCCGCCAGCCAATGCGCGGCCAGGGCGAGGCGCCGGTGGGGATGATTGGCTGGACGCAAACCGTGCAAACGCCAAGCCGCCCGCGGCAGCACGCAATCCGCGAGCGCATCCCGCTCCCGCCACCAGTGATCCCAAATAGACCGGAGATAACGTTGCGCGGCGGTGGCTCCCGCCACCGGCTCCGCAGGCAGCAATCCGCTCAACCCCAGCAAGCGCGCTTGGAAGGCCATCACGTCGGTGCAGCCCTCGGCCCAGCGGAGCCGGGTTTCGGCCAACGCCTGCATCGGCCACGTGTTGTGTTTATATCCCAACCCGCGAAAGAGCCCCTCCCACAACGCCTGCTCCCAGCCGGCATCCCGGGCCCGCGCTTGAAACTGCGCGGCTTTGCTCTGCAGGCGCACCAAGGCGGCTTCATAAAGCAAGAGCGTCAATTTTTCTTCCGGAAGCTCCCGTAAGGGCGCGCTGCAACGACCCCGTAAATTTTCCGGCCATGCCCGCCCCTCATCCGTTCCGAGCCAGCGCGCCAGTTCACTGACCGGCGCATCGAGAAACGGCCGCAACGGCAAGACCGGCAATGCCGCCGCAACCGGTTTTGCGGTCGCTCCACCATCCCAGATCACCCGCAGGATGACCTTTTCGAAACGTTTGTTCCGGTCGTGTCCGTGGGCACGCCACCCGCTAGCATGCCGATCCACCTCCACGTCCCCCCGTTGCGGCGCATAGTCGCCCAATCGAATCAAGGCATCACAAAAATCGGGACCGCCCTCGCAATTGAGAAAACCTGGATGAAGCACTTGCACCGACTGACCGTCCACCGTCTGTAACTGGTCGCGCCGCATCCGTTGATGCAGCCAGATCGCCTGAAGCAGCCGTTCGGAGGGCGCATCGCCCACATCCCGCAGACCCAGCGGCGCCCGGCACTGTTCCCGGGCGACGGCATAAGCATTGGCGGGGAATAACGACACTGGCGTTGCTTTTAGGCAAGGATTTGTACAAAGTCAAGCCCGGCGACCCCGATGCGATTTGCACACGTAACGCGGGTGATCTGCAAACGAAATCGGCGTCGCACCGGTCCGGTTATGACCACGATAAAAACGGTGACAACCAAATGGAAATCTCTTCGGCGGCTCCGCCGCTGGAGCGCTTTTCTGGGCGCGATGATCCTGACCCCTTGCCTGACGGGCGTGACCCAAACCGACATCCGGCGGGACGCGACGGTGGCGGCCACGGAAAAAGTTTTGCCCACCGTGGTCAACATCGCCACGACCCGGATCGTCGAGTATCGCGACCCGTATCAGGATTGGTTTTTGCGGTTCTATGGCCGGCGGGCGCCCGTGGAGCGGCGGGAAGATCCGGAAGCCATCGGCTCCGGCGTTCTGATTAACGAGGAAGGCTACATCCTCACCAATTTCCATGTGCTGAGCCGGGCCTCGCGGGTTTACGTGAAACTATCGGATGGCCGGACGATTGAGGCCGACCCGCTCGTCGCCACGAAACAGAAAGACGTGGCCTTGCTCAAACTGCGCGCCCCGGCGGGTGAGAAATTTCCCGCCATCCAGTTTGCGGCGGATGACGACCTGTTGTTGGGCGAAACCGTGCTGGCGCTGGGGAATCCCTACGGCTTGGGATTGTCCGTCGCGCGCGGGATTCTCAGTTCCAAGGCGCGTCGCCTCATTGAGGCCAACGAACGGTTGAGCAACCAAGACTGGTTGCAGACGGATGCCAGCATCAACCCCGGCAACAGCGGCGGGCCGCTCATCAACCTCCGGGGCGAGCTCATCGGTATCAATGTGGCCGTGTACCGCGAGGACCAAGGCATGGGCGTGGGATTCGCGATTCCAGTGAAACAGATTACCGCGGCGCTGCTGGATTTCTTTGCGCCCGAGATCAAAGATGCCCAATGGTTCGGCGCCCGGCTTGACGGCCTGCGCGCGCCGTTGCGTTTTGCCGAGGTGCAACCCGGCAGCCCGGCGGAGCAAGCCGGTTTGCAGGCGGCCCAAAAAATCCTGCAGGTCAACGGTCAGTCACCCCGCGATCTCGTGGACTTCAACCGTCTGCTCACCGCCAACGCCGATCACACCGCCCGCTTGTTGGTGCTAGACCGCAGCGGGACCCGCACCGTGACGGTCCGGCTGATGCCGTTCGAAGATCTCCTCCAACAAAAGCTCGGAGTGAAGTTGCGCAACCTGACGCCGCAAGACGCCGCCAGTTTCAAAGTCAATCCGGGCGAAGGCGTGTTCGTCCAGGAAGTCGAACGGAACAGTCCGGCGGATAAAGCCCAATTGCCGCGCGGCGTTCTGCTCGCGGCGATCAACGACCAGCTCACCGACAGCCCGAATCGCGCGGCGATGCTGCTAACCTCCAAGCGTGCTGGAGAACACGTGCGCTTGAGTGTGCTCGAGCGGCGCGTTAGCCACAACTATTTCGAACTCCGCCCGCGAGCGGTGGACGTCAAAGTGCGCTGAGCCCCTCATGAAAGAACGGGGGCGCTCCAAGGCCGGACGCTTCACGAAACGGGATCCAACCCAAGCCGCGCCGGAGGCATTGCTGGCGACCCTCCGTTTCTCAAAGCGCGGCTTGATTGACCTTGCCCCGGCTTCTCTCCGCCCATAGGCTCGGGCGGATGCTACAGGATCGGGCAGCCGGTCAATACAGCGGCCCGGCGCTCCGTGTCCCATAGCATTGGATTAACTCAAGGGACAAGCAGAGTTCGATAAAAATAGTATCGTTATATGGCATCTGAACTAACCTGGCGCAAAGCCATTGAGAAGGTCTTGAGGTCATCCCCGACCCCCCTACATTACAACGAAATTACCGAGCGGATTATCGCCGGGGGATATCGCAAGAGCCTCGGCGCAACCCCCTCGGCCACCGTCAACGCGCGTATTGCGAGCACAATCAAGCACGAGGGCGAGGCATCCCCCTACATCCGAGTATCGAAGGGGGTGTTTACATTACGAAGCGGTCCAGTCGCGGCCGCAGCCGGTCCGGGGCGTACTTCAGAAATACAGGAATCAGAGGAAGAGGAACAATATGAAGTGGTCACTTCCTTTGGCATGTTTTGGCGCAAGGATGCCATTGAGTGGGTGACGACACCCAAGATTCTCGGAATGCAGCAGATCGGCGCAACGCCGGTGGATTTCTACAAGCAACTTGGGATTTATCTTCTCTATGATGGTCGGGAAGTAATTTATGTCGGAAGGACGACGGATCGTCCCCTTGGTAAAAGACTTTACGAGCATACACTGGATCGAATGTCGGCCCGGTGGGATCGGTTTTCGTGGTTTGGCCTGCTTCCCGTTGCGGAGTCAGGGCAGTTGGGTGGTTTGCCGGAGTCATACGCCGCCGCGAAACTCATTCCTGCGTTGGAGGCGATTTTGATTGAGGCCCTTGAACCGCGTCAAAACCGCAAGCGGGGCGATGATCTTGCCGCTGTCGAATATCTTCAAAAGGCCGATCCAGAGATTGAGAAGAAGAAGGTTAAGGCCACTCTTGATGCGGCGCTCAACAAACTTTGAAAATGTCGCCCCCGCGCCCCATCGAACTGCCCCTTGCGTTTCCGTTTTCATGGGCCAAGTTTCTGTGGACGCGGGATGCGCTGCCAGCGTTCGTCCCCGGAGGTCGCCGGGAAGTTGATTCGTTGGACGGTAACGCATATATGAGTTGCTCGCTGCCCATATCGCCAAGCTACCGAAAGCCCATCTTCGAGGCACTGGTGCTGCAAGGCGTGCTCGGATTGCTCAGCCTGCTGATTCTGGATGGCGGCACAACGGCGCGGATTTGTGGCATTGCCCTGGTCGCTTTTTGGGGCGGGGCGACGGTCATGATCTGGCGCCGGCCACTGGCGCCCACAAAGACCGACATCGAGCTGCTGCGTTTTGGTTACCTGCCCCTGGTGGTTATGGCGTTTTTCCTGGTTCACTTCATCTGGAATCTGCGGGGAGTGGAGTGAGGGAATGACCCATAGTTGCGCCTGTTCGCAGCGAATCCCTTGCGGTCGCCCGGAAAAATTTAATGTGCGCGCTTCAAGGGTCGTGCTAGATTGCCCTCGCAATGAACATACGAGTGACAGCTTCGGCCCCATCCATGGGCGGTCCCCAAAGCGAATAGCCCGTCAACCCCGGAAAATCTCATGCGGCAAACCACCGGTATCATCAGCGACATTCTCAAATACAAAGGCAGCCAAGTCTGGTCCACGCCCCCCCACGCCACGGTGTATGAGGCCATTCAATTGATGGCCGAAAAAAACGTCGGGGCGTTGGTGGTGGTGCAGGATGGCCGGTTGACCGGCATCATTTCCGAGCGCGATTACACCCGGAAAGTCATTCTCAAGGGCAAAGCCTCCAAGGAGACAACCGTCAGCGAGATTCTCTCCGGCTCGGTCGTGTGCATCACACCCGCCCAAACGGTCGAGGACGGTTTGCGCCTAATGACCGACCGTCATATCCGCCACCTGCCCGTGGTGGACAACGATCAACTGCTCGGCATCGTTTCGATTGGGGACCTGGTCAACTGGATCATCTCGGCGCAAAGCCACACCATCCAGCAATTACAAAGCTACATCACCGGCGGGTACCCGACCTGACCCGTGCCGGGCGCGCTTTTTTGACCAGGCTCACCGCCACGTACCGCGCCTGGGGAATGACAAATTTCTTCACCTCGACCTGTACCGCCCGCGGACGGTATTCGGCGAGGATGAAATCCGCCAGGTCCCAGGCCAGCTTTTCGATCAGTCGCCAACGGCGCCCCTCGCCAAACGCCAGCAGAGCCTGCGCCACGGCGTAGTAATCAATCGTCTCGGTCAGGCTGTCGCTGCGGGCGGCGCGGGCGAAGTCGGCGGTCATCTCCACCGTCAGCAGCAGGCGCTGCGGGTGGGCGCGTTCCACGTCGGTCACGCCGACACAGTAACGCACTTCAAGGTCAACAATGCGGATCTGGGCCATGCCTTTGGTTCAAACGGTCAGTGACGGTCCACGGCGTCGAGCAACACCCGGGTGGGCCGGTTAAGTGGGAGCGTCCGGGCCGCCGCCGGCGTCAGCCAGCGATACTCCCGCGCCTCGTCGTTCAACCGGACCTCGGCCTGGCCATTCACCCGGCAGGTGTAGTTGAGCAGCACAAAATGCGTGTCCCGGTAAAACTCCTTCGAGTGAATGCAATCCTGCACCAGGACAAAAGCTATCTCCGTCACGTCTAGGTTGGTTTCCTCCTTGAGCTCCCGGCGCAACGCCGCTTCACAGGTTTCGCCATAACGCACCTTGCCGCCCGGGATGCCCCACAGGTTCGACCATTTATGCGTGCGGACCAACAGCACCCGGCCGGCGTCGTCGGAAATCAAACCGCCAACAGTGACCACCGGAGGATGCGCCTGCTCAAAGGCGCGGAGCGCGGTGGGCAGATGCAGATCGGCAACCTCCAGCAACTCGCGCAATTCGCCCAAGTGTTCGACAACCAAATCCGGCGCGGCGGCGCGCAATTGGTCAAGCGTGTTGTAGCCGGTGAGCACCGCGCACGAATGCACCCCGCCATGCCGCGCCGTCTCAATGTCGTGTTCCATGTCGCCGATGAACAGCGTTTCCTCCGCGCGCAAGCCGTGTTCCTCCAGTAGCGCGTGGATTTTTTGCCGCTTGTCCCGCACCGCGACATACGGCGTCTGGAGATACCGGTCAAACCCGATCCGGCCGGCTTGCTCGGCGTAGTAATCCTGCTGAACCGTGCTGAGCACAAACGTGCGCAGACGGCGTGCCTGGCAAAATTCGAGAAAATCACGGGCGTGCGGCAGTTCCACCACCGACGCCTGGGCCTGCCGGAAATGATCGTGAAACCAGGCCTCCAATTGCGGCCCCGGAACGTCCGGCGTGTGCTTATCGTAAAAGATCGTGAACGGCAGGCAGAACTCCGCCCGGAATTGCTCGAGGGTCAACGGCGACCGTCCCGCGCGGGCCAGCACATGATTGGTGGCCTGCCAGACGGCCGGTAAATCGTCCACGAGAGTTCCCGACCAATCAAAAATTACGTTGCGAATCACGGCCTTAGTTTAAGCGTCTCCCGCCCGGCGCCAAACGCAATGGCCGGGAAACCCGGAAAACCTCGCACTGGCATTGACAACGGGCGGGCAGACGGTAGCATGACGACAGGTCGGTTTGGCGCGTTCGTCTATCGGTTTAGGACACGGCCCTCTCAAGGCTGAAAGACGGGTTCGATTCCCGTACGCGCTACCAACCGCCGATGGCAGACCATGAATCCGTTTCAAATCATCTTTACGCCCGCCGGCGCGGCTGAATTGGCGCGCATGCCCAAGGAATTACAACTCCAGATCCTGGGGGAGTTTCGTGGATTGCCGCGACAGGTGGTCGGCACGCAGCCGGCCGACTTTGGCAAACTGGAGCGGGGCGGACGCACGCTGCACCGCTTCCGGGTGGGCGATTATCGCGTGTACTTCGAGCGCCATGAACTCGGGGTGCTGGTGCATCGGATTCTCAGCCGGCACACGTTGAAAGATTTTCTTTTCCGCTCCGGCCTGAAGGCGTCGGAAGACGAGGTCCTCCAACAAAACCCAAAATTCTGGGAGATGATCGAGGCCGCCCGCGCGCCGGCCCGGGGATAATTCACGCCCCGTTTTTCACGACCGCTCCAGCAGCGCGTCTCCGCCGGGGGACGTTATCGTTTGTCGCTTCCCAGTTCGACGTTCCAGTAGGCCAGATCAATAAAGTGCTTCCAACTATCGTGCCGCGCCAGGCTGAGGTTGATCTGCACAAACGGACGCCATTTCGGACGCTTGGGCCGGCGGATGAGTTGCATGTGCGCCTCGCGCGGCGTGCGGTTCCGTTTGCGGGTGTTGCAGCCGATGCAGGAGCACACAATGTTCTCCCACGACGTCGGCCCGCCGCGATCGCGCGGGATGACATGGTCCAAGTTCAGATCCTTCCGATCAAACACTTTCCCACAATACTGGCAGGTGTTTTGATCGCGCTCGAAAATGTTCTGCCGGGTGAACTTGACCTCCTTCTTCGGCACCCGGTCGAAAAATAAAACCAAAATCACGCGCGGGACGCGGATTCGGAAACTGACGGTAGCAATGCTTTCGGGGTGCGGCTCGGTCCGGGACAGGTCGTGCCACTCGGCAAAATTGAAGGTCTGAAACGAACCGTCGTCGCGGTTGAGCACCGCCTGGGCGTGGCCTTGAAACAAAAGCGTGAGCGCCCGCCGGGCAGTGCAGATGTTGACGGCCTGCCACAAGCGGTTGAGCACTAAAACTTGTTGGTTCAACAGCGCGGTCATTTCCGTCGGCAACGGGGCGAGACTAACATTTTCTCCGGAAACGTGTCAACGCACGTTCCCCGATGCGCGTTCCTGCGGCACAGACAACCGAAGTTCCTACGATCCACGAACAGAGCGGCGATCCCTCTGACTGCCGGATTTTTCATCTGATGCGGGGACCACTGGAAGTCAGCGCGCGGGCGCCAGTCAATCCCGTTACGCCGGCGTCCCCTGATCTTCCGCGAAAGCTTCCGCTTGATAAACTTGCACCTCGATTCCCGGTTGCCGCCAGGCGTCGCTGGACCAACCCGCCTTGCCCGCCAAGTGATTCAGGAACGTGATTTTCTCGGGCAGCTTGGCCCAAACCTGCGGCAGAAACGTGGCCGATTGCGCGCCCCGCCGTAAGATCACTCCGTCCTGATGCGACCGAAGTTTGGCCAGCAATTCGTTCGGAGATGTGAACGAGAGCGGCCGGGGTTCGGTCAACACGCTGATCTCGATGGTCAAGTCCGGCAATTCATCCGGGGTGACGCGTTCAAAACGACGATCCTCAAGCGCTGCGGCCCTGGCATTCTCGGCGAGCGCCTGAACGAGCGGCAGCCGAGGAAAGAGGTTGCCGATGCAACCGCGTAATTGGCCCCGTCGCGTGAGGGTCACAAAACATCCCCGCGGCACCGCCGCCAGTGCCGGGAGAGTTGGGTCATCCAACGACGGCAATTCGCCGAAACGCACCACCGCCTCCACCACCCGCCGGGCCAACGCCAGCAATTGACGACGCTCGCAGGCGTTGAATTGCGGGGACGTCGCGTCGGATTGGGGTTGATCCTCCGGCAACCCGTCGCCCGACGGCGCCCCAGCCGTTGCCTGGTCGCCGGGTGTGTCGGCAAATCCCAGCGACACCAATACGAAAAGAAGGCCCAGCCAAATCGCCTCTGGAATCAGCATGCGCCCATGCTACCTGATCGGAGCCCCCAACCCAAGCCTCGGAACCACCTCGGAATTGGGCGGAACAGACCCGGCTCCCATTCGTCCGCCTCCTGCAATCTCAGACTGATGGTTTCCGTCTCGCTCTCCAGATCAAACGACAGCATGCCAATTCCACCTCCGACAAAACTGGGAAAGACTGAGGACATCGTGTCCCCCCGGCGGTGAAGCTCAAGGTGTTGAGCACTCAGCGCAGAAGGGAGTTGCGGCGCCTCTTCCGGAGGCGGCGCTACAGCGGCGCGGAAAATCTGCCATCCTTCGGCGGTGTATAGAGCAAATCAACGATAACGGTGGCCGATTTGCCTTTGCCCGAGGAGCGCGGCGTTGACGCCGCTTCAATGCCCACAGACAAAATCACGCGGGCAACCGGTAGGGTCCGCGACCCGCAAAAAAATACGGCGCGCGGCTCGAGCGCGTTGTCGCAAGGCCGACCGACCGGCAACCTGAACTCATGGCACCAGCCATCAGCATTGGCTGAACCGGTTCCGAGACGTGTGCGCGCCGCGAAACCGTTTCCGCTGGCAGATCATTGCGATCGGGCCCGGTAAAAGGTCCGCACGGCGGTTGCGGCAGTGTCGGTGAAGCTCGTCGCCCCAGTCTCGTTGGTTACGGCCCCGAGCAGGGTCCACGATTGCAGATCAGCCGAACTCCAGATTTCCAGCACGGCCCCGGGGGTGCTGTGGATGGTGAAACGGAATTTTCCGCCACCGAGCCAGACGGGATCCGCCAAGGTGACCGGCAGGAAAGGAACGTCTTGCGGGACGTATTCCACGGCGGTGCCGCGCGCCTGCAAGGCGGCGATGACGGTCATGGCGGGAGCCCCGTCGTTGATGTTGAGCCAGTTGTGGCGCAGGTCCGCGTAAGTCAGGTTGGTCAACCCGCCGAGCGCGGCGATGTCCTGAAGATGGTTACCCCAGAACGACACCCATTGGAGATGCGGCAGGGTGGCCAGCGGTGAAAGGTCGGTGATCCCGTTGCCGGCCAGCGCAAGGCTATGCAGATTCGTGCGCCCAGTCAACGGACTCAGGTCGCGGATGCCGGTGCCGTTGAGGACCAAGTCGGCGAGATTTGTCATGCCGCCGACGAAATTGATGCGGGTGAGCGGGTTGCCTTGCAGGTTGAGGTATTGAAGCTGGTTCAGGTGCGGATACGGCGGCAGATCGGTGACGAAATTATCGTTCGCGCGGAACCGGACCAGATTCGTCAGCGGGGCGAGAAAGGAGAGATCCGACAGACCCAGTGTGCCCACGCTCAACTCGGTCAACCGCGTCAGCGTCGTTAATGACGAAAGGTTGGTGGCGGTGACGGCGCTGATGTCGAGAAGCCAGAGATTCGTCAAGCCGGCCAGCGGCTCGAGGTCCGGCAGAGGATTCCGGTCCAGGGCGAGTAATTGCAGGCTGGTGAGGTTGGTCAGGAAGCTGATGTTCGTGATCTGGTTGCCGGACAGCCAGAGGGACACGAGGTTGGTCAGCGACGCGAACGGCGAGGCGTCGGTGATCTGGCATTGCCCCAGCCAAAGCCAGATCAAACCGTCCAGTTCCGCCAGCGGAGATACATCCGCGATGGGATTGTTGAACAGGTCCAGCCCGTGGAGCGCGCCCATCCCGGACAGGAAGCTGATATCGCGCAAGCCGGTCCCCTGCGAGACCCAATTCCCGCAGATTCGGCCATGCCGTCACCACCGCTTGGTTGGTGAGATCCGCATTGTAGCTGGCAAAGAGACCCGTGAGGTCGGTCAGGTTGGTCAGCGGCGCGAGGTCGCGCAGCCGGTTCCAATTTACGTCCAGCCGGGTCAGCGAGTATAGCTCGGCCAACGGGGCAACATCGGCCAGATTACACTCGTAGAGCTGCAAGTCGGTGAGCGCCGCAAGCCGGCGCAGCGGGCTGAGATCGGTGATTTGAGGGTTGCCGCCCAAGTTCAGCCACTGGAGGTGAATGGCCGCTTCGAGGCCGGAGAGATTGGTGATGCCACGGCGGCTCGCGTCCAGCCCCGTCAGCGTGGCCAGGTCGTCCAAGGTGAGCGGATCATCCGGAATGCCCAGCGCTTCCCGGACGGCCTGTTCGAGCTGCGGATCGGCGAACGCGACCTGGGTTGCGACATACAGTTGGACGGTGCGGCTGTTGGTCAGGCCGTAAGCGTTCCAGACCAGCACCCGGTAGCTGCCGGACTCCGCCGCGGTCACATCGTCCACATACAACCTGTCGCCCCAGGTGTTGAAGTAGTGGCCGCCCTCAGGGAGGTTCACCCCGTTCTTTTGCCACTGATACTCCAGGTCGTCGCCGCTGGCTTCCACATAAAGATTGACGTTGTCGCCGGGGACCGCGGCTTGACCTCGGGGTTGAGTGATGATGACCGGCGGTGCCAAGGGCAGCAACTGCGGGTCGTAGTCCACATCAATGGACCTTCCAATCAATTCGGTGATGACCGCCCAAGCCGGCGCCGCGGAGTTGGTATCCACATGGTTGTATTTGAAATGAACCTCCAAGAGGTTCGGGAATTCGGTCAACACGCCAATTTCGGAGACGTGGTTCCAGTCGGCGGTCAGATAGTTTAACTCGGTCAAATCGCGCAACGGGGTGAGGTCGCGGATGAGGTTGACGCCGATGTCCAATTCGGTCAGTCGGGTTAACCGGCCGATCCCGCCCAGGTCACTCAAGCCGCAATTGTCCGCGAGTAACACGCGCAGCTCCGGCAAGTAACTGAGCGGCTCAAAGCTCTGGATCGCGCGGTTGTCGGTCAGGCAGAGCGACTCCAAGTTCACGGCCGCTTCCAAGCCGGATAAACTGGCAAGCTCACGACTGGTGGCGTCCAAACGGGTCAGGGCCGCCAAGTCCTCCGGCGTAAGGGGCGCGGTGGGAATGCCCAGTTCATCGCGCACAGCCGCCTCCAGGTTCGGATCGGCGAACGCAACGGTGGTAATGATTTTCAACTCCGCGACGGCGCTGACCGCAGCGGTCCATTCGTCCCAAACGCGGAGCCGGTAGAGACCGGCGTCAGCGGGCGTGACGTTGGAAATCCGCAAAGTGTCGGAGTCCGAGCCGGAAAGGCGCTCGTTGTCGGCCAAATCCACGCCGTCCTTCTGCCAGCGGTAGCCTTCGAGAGAAGCGGGCGCACTGAGGACGTTAACATAAAACACCACGTCGTCGCCAGCCAGCGCGGCGCGGTTGGCCGGCCGGGACAGAAGGATGGACGGTTGCGGCGCGCCGGGTTCCACTTGCACCCCGCGAGCGAGGAGGTTCGAGATGACATTCCAAGCCGGGGAACCCAGGGAGAGGTCCAGGGGGTTTTGCTTCAGGTTCACGTAGCCCAGCGCGGGGCAATCCAGCAACGGACCGATCTCGGTCAAGTAGTTCTCCTGGAGCGAAAGCCGCCAGAGGTGCGGGCAGTTGGTGAGCCCGGAAAGGTCGGTGAGGCGATTCCCCCGAAGATCGAGCTCCCGCACGTTGGTCACCGGCGGCACGTCCACGAGCCCGGTGTAATCCAAAGCGAGGCCCATGAGATTGGTGAGACCCGCCAGAGGTTCCACATTGGTGAGCGAGTTGCCGCCCAGCAGCAGCCATTCCAGCAGCGGGCAGTCCGCCAGCGGCGCGATGGTGGTAAACCGGTTGCGTTGCGCGTGCAGTTGGGTTAGCGCGGTCAGGTTGGTGACGGGCGAGAGGTCGCCGATCTGATTGCCGGCCATCATGAAGGTATGGAGGTTCGTCAGGGAAGAAAGGTCGGGCAGGTCGGCCAGTCCGGTCTCGCCGACGTTGAGCCAGGCGAGCCGGGTCAAATTTGTCACCGGCGACATGTCCACGAGCTCGGTGTAATCCAAAGCGAGGCTGGTGAGGTTGGTGAGCCCCGCCAGATATACCACATTGGTGAGTGGATTGCCGTTCAGCAATAGTTCTTCCAACCCGGTCAACGTGGCCAGCACGGCCAGATTCGTGACCCCGTTCCACCCCAGACCCAGCGACAAGAGCTCGGTGCGCCCCGCCAGCGGCGAGAGGTCTTTCACCTGGTCGCAGTAAAGCCCGAGATGCCGGAGCGCCGGCATGAACTGGGTGAAATCCAGATTCGTGACGCCGTTGCCGGCAAGGCTGACGCGCTCAAGTTGCATCAGGTTGGTCAGCGGCCAATGGTTCGTGACGGGATTCCAGTCCAATTGCAGCGATTGAAGGCCCGCCAGCGCGCCCAGGGGGGAGATGTCCTGAATGGCGTTTCCGTAAATCTCGAGGGAGGTTAAATCCTCCAAGTCGGCAAGGAAGCTGAGGTCTTGGATGCCGGCGTTGTCAAATAAAAGTCGGCGCAGGCGGGTCAACCCCGCAACACCAGAATAGTTGGTCACCGGATTATCGTTGAGATTCAGTTCAACAAGGTTCCCGGCCGCTTCCAGCCCGGTGGTGTCAACAATCCCCCGCCCGGGGGCATCCAAGCTGGTCAGCACCAGCAGGTCCAGGGCCGTGAGTTCGCCGTCCGGTTTGGCGACCGCCTCGCGCAAGACCGCTTCCAGATTCGGATCGGGAATGGGGACGGGCTGCGCCCCCGCGACGCCTGCGAGCAGCAACGCGAACGCCACAGTCAATGAACGCGTGATGCGTTGGCCGGCGGGGCGGACGGGCGGGGGAATGCACGCGAATATTTTCAATGTTTCATAAGGTGCCAGTAGAATGATGGGTTTAGGACGCGTAATGAAACTAGCACACTTCATGAAAACAACAACAAGAAAATTATCCGCAATGCTACGGATTCGTGCCGGCGCTTGAAGCAACCAGGACGCCCAATCAAGAGCGCGGACCTCCCGTCCCCCGGATAAAAATGGCGACGGGTTTATTTAACACCCGCCAATCCGAGACTGGCCGGGATTCTCCTATCGGGGACCGGACATCGGTGCGGAGCTGGCGTCGGAATTACGGGGAACCACACCACTCGCCCCGGAAGCGGATAAACCCGGCGGAGCCGCCGAAATTGAAGCTGTGGAAGGTTCCGGTGCGGGTGCCGTCACCATTCGTCTCCCAGTTGCCGGCGAGGAACTCCGGTTCGGTCCAGGTAACATCTTTGGAAAACTCGGCGACGACCAGCAGGGCCGGGTCCTCGGTGACGGTGACGGTCAGCAGCCATTCGCCCCACTCGGTGAAACGGGATTGCGGCGGCGCGGGACGGTCGGGCTGCGCGGGGTTGGTCCGCCAGAGGAACTCCGCCCAGTTGGGCGCGCCGTCACCATCCGGATCGGCATAGGGACCGCGTTGTTCCGCGGGGAACGCCGCCAGCCGCGGCGCCGCCCAGGCGGCGAATCCGGAGGCGGGCGCGGTGGCATCTTCAATGACCACGAACAGGGTTGCCATCCGGTGGAATCCCCCCATGGCTTGCGCCCCGAGAATGGCCATTTCCGCCCCCTCCGTTTCGGTGTCGGTCAACGCGCTGAGGGTCACGCTCAGGTTGGTCTGCCCGTCGGCAAAACTGGGGAAATTCGGGTTGATGGC
>MWDV01000439.1 GCA_002070715.1 Verrucomicrobia bacterium ADurb.Bin118 | reverse complement strand
ATCCGCAATGGAATTCTGATTCTGGTCCTGGCTTGGTGGAGCGCCGGTTGCACGGGGTTGCGCAAAGCCGAATCCGCCTCCACCGATCCCGTCATGGCCTTGATTGAAGCCACGGCGGACCTCGCCGCGACGGGCGTATCCCGTCTGCCCGCGGATTACATTTGGGCATCGCTCCGGGATCGGTATGAGGACGCCCAAGTGGAAGCCGCCTTTACTGAGGCGTTGGCCCGGCGAACCGAGGCGTCCCAACGCCAATTGCTGCGCGCCTTGGAATTGAAATTCATTCACGATCCGAAGACTTCGGGACTGGACATCCTCGGCCCGGAGTTAAGCGAGCATTTTCGCAATTTCAACTGGCACGCAGACGACTTCCCCGGCGGCCCGCCGGGACCGAATGAACAATTTGCCGATGTGATGGTGGACGCTTTGGATCTGGTGCGCCCCGAGCGGCGAGCGAACCGGACCCGTGCCGCAGTGGTCCTGCGGGAGGAAACAACCCCGGCCGTTTGGGAATACATCACCAACCAATGGGTGTCCATTCCCGGTCAGGAACAATGGCGGCTGAACCGGCACGCGTTGCCGGCATTTGTGCGGATGCGCGAACAGGCCAAAGCCGAGGGCGTGGATTTGATCATTCTTTCCTCCCACCGTTTTCCGCACGTGGCCCAGGCGAATGCCGCGCGCGCCGGGAACCCCAATGCCGTCGCCAGTTTTTCCGCGCATTCGCTCGGGCTGGCGATTGATTTTCAAATGAGCCTGGGGGATGTGTTCCAGACCCGGGAAGTCTTCACCCGGCCCATGGGCGACCTGGTGCGGATGCGGGAATCGCCCGTCCACAAATGGTTGCTCCTGCGGGGTGAGGCGTTTGGCTGGTATCCCTACCAAAATGAACCGTGGCATTGGGAATACAACCCGCCGGGTTTTCGCGCGATTTACTGGGCGGATTTCCCCGGCGGCGCCCCGGTCCGCGGCACCATGATTGACGGACCGTAAAGACAGCGACCATTGTCAGATGAGTCGTTCACAGTCCGCGCGGAAACATTGCGGTCGGAGTGGAAGCCGCCCCTGATTCCGCGCTGGGTCGGAAGAATCAGATCATCCCCGCGGCGCTACATACAAGTCGCTGTTCCGGCCCAGTTGATCCACGATCATGGCCACGGTCCGCTCCACCGCCCCCAGATTTTCCCGCACCACCTGCAGCGCGTTGCGTCCCAGTTCTTCGCGGAGCGCCGGATCGGCAAGCAGGCGTCCCAATGTCTCCTCCAGTTCGGCGGCGTTTTGCACCTGCAACGAACCGCGGCGGGCGACCAGATTTTGGGCGATCTCGGCAAAGTTTTGCATGTGCGGCCCAAACACCATCGCCTTGCCCAACGCGCCCGGCTCAATGGGATTTTGTCCTCCTTCAGCGGTCAGGCTCTTGCCGACAAAAATTACATCGGCATGCTCATAGAAATACCGCAACTCCCCGGTGCTGTTGACAAGCAGACAATCCATCTCTCCGGGGGAATATTGGGTGCGCCCCGTGATTTCGCTGCGATACACAAAACGCACGCCGCGCTCGGCGAGCTGACGGCCCACTTCCCGACCGCGTTCGAAATGGCGGGGCACCAGAATCAGGAAAAGGTTGGGAAACCGCTGTCGCAACCGGCGACACTGCTCGGCCAACAACACTTCTTCGCCGGCATGAGTGCTGCCGGCCACGAGGACGGGACCATCCTTGGTTACCCCCAATTGCTTCAGCATCGCCGGCACATCCAGAGACCGGCGTTCCTCGAGGCGCGCCGCATCGTATTTGAGACTGCCCACCACATGGACAACTTCCGGTCGGCAGCCCAGCTTGCGCAGGCGCGCGGCATCGGCTTCATTCTGGGCGCCCACTCCGGCGAAACTCCGGAACAGCGGACGGAAAAGGAAACCGAACCATTTATACCGTCGGTAGGAACGCGCGGAGAGTCGGGCATTGACCAAAAAGACCGGCACCCCTTGATTCCGGGCGCGCCAGAGGAAATTCGGCCAGATTTCCGCCTCCACCAGCACGACGGCTTTCGGTTTGATCGTTCCCAAAGCCCGCGCTACGTAGAGTTTCCGGTCAATCGGGTAGTAAATTCGCGTGATGTGTGAGGGCAGACGACGATTCAACTCCGCCATGCCGGTGGTGGTGGTGGTGGAAACCACAATCTTGAGGTTGGGCAGGCGCGGCTCCAATGCGCGGATCAATTGGGTGCAAAGATTGACCTCCCCCACACTGACGGCGTGCATCCAAAGCACGTGCCGGTTGGTGATGGCCTGCTTGAGTTTGGTGTCGTACCGGCCCAACCGCTGGACAAAACCCGCCCGCCAGTTGCCCCGCCGTCGCATTCGCCAGAAGTAATATGGCGAGGCCAGCACGAAGCCGATCAAAAACAAGATGTTGTATAGGGTGCGCACGCAGCCGGCGTTTTAAGCCCGTGCCTTTATTTTTCTCAAATAAAAAGCCGCCACGCAAGATCGGGCTTGCGCTGCCAGCAAGAAATCCCCGCCCCCGGCGGCCGACGAAACACAAGCGACCCGCCAAGGCAAGCGCCACCCGGACAAACTCCCGGCCTGATTCAACGCACTAATCCAAAAAGAAAAGATGGCTTGCTTCACAATGAGTCGAGATAGACGCTGGCGCCCACCTCGGCGACCAACTGCACCCCCGGCGGAATTACATAAACCCACACCCCCCATCGCCCACCGCAAGGAATTTCATCCACCAAACGCCGCTCAATCTTTGTTGCACCTGCAACAAAAGATTGATGGACCATTGGCAAACAGATAACCGGCCATTGGAGACTGAAAATACGGGGTGTTTCGCAACGCCAGCGGAATCTTTGCCGATAATGGCGGTGATGATTTGTCCCGAAACCAGATTTTGGCACGAACCCAACCCACGCGCTTCCCATTACTTGGGTCGCTCGCAACGAACCTGCTTTGCGCCTACGTTCGGTTCGACTGGCGGCTAGCGTGAGCCGGGCATCAGCCGTAGCGGGGCGGTGTTGGTCGCCGCTTCGTGCAGGCGGTCGCGGCATAATTGCAGGTAGGTATCCGCGATGGGGTTGTCCTGCCAAAACAACCGGCGGGATCGCTCGAACCAAGGCAGGGCCGCGGCGTAGTCCGCCTCCTGCAGGTAGTGCCATCCCACGTGCGCGGTCACGTAGTAATTATTCGGCGCCAAACGCGTGGCCTGGTGGTAGTAAGGTTCGGCCGCCGCAGGTTCGCCCAACCAATCCAGGCACATCCCATACCGTAACGGAGGCAACGGATCGTAGCGGTTCAGTTGCCGGGCGCTCTGGAACCAGGTCATCGCATTGGTGGCCAATCCCCGGTAATTATCGCCTCCCTCAAAGCTTTGCGTGCGCCACGCCTCCCCGGCGCGGTAGGCGGCTTCAAAATTCATTGGGTCAGCGGCAAAGGCCCGGGCATACGCCTCACCTTGAGCCGGCGAAAAGGGGGATTGCCGCCGGGCGTTCTCCAGCCAAACGTATTCGTGGGTGCGCCGCCAACCCTGCGCGCCCAGATAAATTACCCCGCCCAAGAGCACCAAACTGGCTACAACGCGGCCCGGAAGGCGAACCCGAAACCAATGCCGTTCCGTGGCAAAGCGCAAATGGGCGCTCAACAACGCCATCCACGTCACCGCCAGAATGGCATTCGCCGGGATTTGCATGTTGAAGTCGGTGAGCGAATGGCAGAGGATCGCCACCAAGCCGAGCGACGCCCCCAGCACGAAGGCGAATTTGCTGCTGTTGCGCCCGCCGAGATCCCCGGGAGACCCGCGCACGTAACGCCAGGTCTGAAAGACGCCCAGGAAAAGCAATCCCCACGCACTAAACACCAGGGCGATGCCGACCGCGCCCCAGTCCACCAAGGCATTCAAATAATCATTGTGGACCCGGTCGGGCCGGCCTTGGATGGGCGCCGGACGAACCGCCGGAAAACGATAGTCGAAATGTCCCGGCCCTACGCCCCACCACGGGTGCTCCGCCCACAACCGCAGCGACGCCTGCCAGATCAGCGGGCGCACATCACTGGTCTGCGCCTCGCTGATTTCGCGCGTCACGGTTTCCATCCGCTTCTTCAGGATAAAATTGCGGGGCAGGAAATAAACGGCCGATCCGGCGACAACGATCAACAGCGCCAAGGCAGCCCAGCGATACGTGCTGCGCAAGGCCAGAATCACTCCCAACACGCCCAGCACGGCGGCGGTGGCGATCCAGCCGCCCCGCGACATCGTCACCGTGATTCCCGCCAACAACACCAGCGACGCGTAACCGAGGAACACTTTGGTAACGGGTTTGGCCCGGCTGGCCAGCGTATAAGCAAGCGCCACCGGCAAAATCAATTCCAGGAAACCGGCGAAATGATTGGGGTTGATGTAGGTGCCCATCCCGCGGTGTTTGTAGGGGCTGACGAAGTGCCAGACCCGGCTCGATTCGGTAATGAACTGGTACACCGCGTAAAACGAGAGGACCATCGCGAGAAAGACCATTGTGTAGGTGATGGTCCGCATCGCTTCCTGGCTGTGCAAATTGTTGAGGATGGCGAAGAACAGAAAGGCGTAAACCAAGATCCGCAGCAATTCCTGGCGGGCCACATATTCCACGTCCGCCGTCCAATACCGACCAATGCCGTACAGGGTGAAGGCCAGCACCGCCCAACAAATCGGCGGCCACAGAAATTCCCACCGGCGTTGCAACCACAGGCGGGCGATCCACAGCACCAACACGCCCACGGTCAACCCTTGGATGACCAAGAATTCCAGCATGCGCACGGCGCCGGTGGCCAGCGGACCGAACACCAAAATGGCCAGCGTAAGGAAAAGAATCCCCCGCTCACACCATTGGTCTGCGATTTTGCGATTCATTTATGTCACCCCGACGGGCGGTGCATCCGGCTCCGCGCCCCGAAGATGGTGGCGATTGCCGGGCTAAATTTTATAACGGCTCGAGCCGGGGGCGTCCAGAAGACATCCGCGCAGGACGCATTTTTTACGGGATCGGATCACAAGGGAGACGCGTCAGCAGAAGGCAACCGGACGGCCACGAGTGCGGACCGGGCCGGGCAATCCATGCCGGATTGAACGGTGCTCCGAATCTGGCGCCGCCCGGGGCCTGTGGAGAAGCTTTACCGTTTCCGACTTTGCGGGCGTTGATCCCTGCCGGCACCGGCGCCTATTCAGCCTTCGCCGACGTATTCCCGAGGATCCGTCACCCGCCCGGTGATGGCGCTGGCGGCCACCGTGGCCGGACTGGCGAGGAACACCTGCGATTCCTTGTTGCCCATGCGGCCGGGGAAATTCCGATTGGTGGCGCTGATGCATTTGATCCCGGGTTTGTTAATTCGCCCGAAGGTATCCAACGGGCCGCCCAGACACGCGGCGCAGCCGGCGTTTTCGGTCATCTGCACCCCGGCGTCCTCCAGAATTTGCCAGATCGTTTTGTCGCCCCAATACGTACTCTGCAACTCGCGCACAATGTCGGGCGTGGCCGGCACGCCAAAGGTGTCAATGGTCACCTTCCGTCCGCGCAACACCCGCGCGAATTCCACGAAATCACTGGTCTTGCCCCCCGTGCAGGAGCCGACGTAGGCGCGATCCAATTTCAGGTCGGCCAATTCCTTCGCCTTCTTGCGCTGGCCGGGATCCGGATGACACGCCACGAGCGGTTCGAGTTTCGACAAATCCACCACCAGTTCGTAAACGAATTTCTGGTCCGCATCAGCCTCGACGGGTTCGTAGCTGGCTTTGGTCCCGTTGCGTTTGACCCGGGCATCCACGTATTCGGCCGTCCGCCCGTCGAACGGGAAAATGCCGTTCTTGCCGCCGGCTTCAATGGCCATGTTGGCGATGGTCATGCGGTCGTCCATGGAAAGCGTCGCCACGCCCGGTCCTTCAAACTGCATGGCCCGGTAAGTGGCGCCATCGAACCCAATCTCCCCGATGATGTGCAAAATGATGTCTTTGGCCATGACGCCGGGTTGCAGTTTGCCCTCCAGCCGGAAGCACATGGTTTCCGGCACTTTAAGGAGCAACTTGCCCGTGCCCATGACGAAGCCGGCGTCCGTGTTGCCGATGCCGGTGGCAAATTCGTTGAAGGCGCCGGCCATGCAGGTGTGCGAATCCGTGCCGAACAACACCTCACCAGGGCGCGTGTGGCCCCGGGCCGGCAGCGCGGTGTGACAAACGCCGGCGTAATGCGAACCGTATTGCCGTTTGAGGACGCCGCGGGTGGGATCGAACTTCCAAGTGCCCGCCGGATCATCAATCACGTCGTAGAAATACGGGAGGTTCTGTTCGCGCACGAATTCGCGGAGGATATCCACGTTGCGGTTCGACCGCGAATCAGCGGTAAAGATGTAATGATCGGGAATGATTACCACGCGGTGGCGGTCCCAGACCTTGGCATCCTGACCGAACTCGCGCTTGAACACCCCGATCGTGCCCGGCCCGCACACATCGTGCGTCATCAACACGTCAGCGTTCACCCAGATGTTGTCTCCGGCGGTCACGCGCGCCTTTCCCGCCGCGCGGGCAAGCAGTTTTTCTGTCAGTGTCATAAAATCATCCGTCGGCGCCGGCCACACCCAATGCCGGCCAGCCCGGCGGGGGAACACTACTGGAACAACCCGCCACCTTCAACCCGGAACCCGCGTCCCGGGAACTCGCACGATCCGAATCGCGCGACCGATGCAACTTTTCGGTTGAATTCTTTCGCCCACAACCGACACTCAGGCGCATGATGACGAAACAACGCGTTCCCTACTTCACGTGTCAACACCGTTAACCCAATAGAAATCATGCCTCGCAAACTCAGCGCCATCGCCCCCGACTGGTGGGATTACACCACCCTCGACGACGACATCATCCGGGACACCCTCGTCCTCACCCCGGAGAAAATGGTCAAACTCTCCCGGCCCGGCTTCAAGGTCGTGATGTACGACACGCTCGAAGATTTCTACCTTGCCGAAGCGCTCGAATACATCACCGCCTGGAAACAATCCACCCCCGACAATCCGGTGGGCATCTGCGGCCCGATCGGGCCGACCGAGCAATTACCGCTCGTGGCCCGGCTGGTCAATGAGTTGAACCTCAACATTCGCTCCGGCCATTTCTGGGGCATGGACGAGTGGTATCTCGACGGCAAAGAAACCCCGCCCACCCACCCGCTTTCGTTCGAGAAGGCTGATCGCGAGTTGTGCTTCAGCCGCATCCGCAAGAACCTCGTCATGCCGGACGAAAACCTGCACTTCCCCAAGGCCGATATGCGGGCGTTTCGTCGGAGTTGGGATGCAGGCGTGCGATGCGCCGTCATGCAGGGCGGCCAGGGCGACGTGAAACATTGGGCCTTCAACGATCCGCCCAAACGCACGGGCAAATATAAGAACGCCCCGCCGACGCCTGCTGAATATCGCCGGCTCGGGACGCGGGTGGTGGATCTGCATCCGTTGACGGTGGCGCAAAATGCGCGCACCTCGGGCGGCGGCAACATCTCCCTGGTGCCCACCCAGGCCATCACGGTTGGGCCGGTCGAGACGTGGAAGGCGGAGAAAGTCTCCATCTGGCACGCGGGCAACCACGACAATCCGTTCGGCCAGCGGCTCACCTGCCTGATGATTGCGAAAAAGATCCCGGACGCCGCCGTGCCAATGTCACTGCTGGCGGATCATCCGAACGTGCAGTTCAACTACTATCGCAAGGGCATCGGCTCCTGTTCCGTGGAGATGCATTGAGCGCGAAGTCCGCCGACGAAATTCCCCTGACGGCCCCGAACAACCTGGCAACTTCGGGGCCGTCGTAAATCCTCCACCTCCCCGATCGGCGGCGAAAAACTCTGGGAAATGGCTGCCGACCGGAGGATCCGGCGGGTTTTTTGCTGGGAATCCCCAAAACCAAAAAATCGGGAAAATTATCTTGTCAGTCCCCGCCAACTCCAGTAAGGTGTAGCGCAACAACGAAATACCTATGAAACGCATCCTCAGTTCGCTCGCCGTTCTGTCGCTCGCCGTCAGCGCAACCAACGCCCAATCCGTCTGGATCAATGAAGTCCTGGCCAACCCTTTGGGTGCCGATGGCGGCAACGAGTATTTTGAATTGCGCGGCACGCCCAATATGTCGCTCGCCGGCTATTATCTGTTGAGCCTTGAGGGGCAGGGCGGCACCGGGCGCGGGGACATCAATCAATTCTTCGACTTGGGGGCGTTTTCGATCGGCGCCAATGGCTATTTGTTTGCCCGTCAGTACAACAGCCCGCACGGACCGGTGGCGCCCGGAGCCACCCTGATGGAGAACACCATTGAACCCGGATGGGGCCAGGCTAACGGCGCCGGCAGCAGTGTGGGGCATTATTCGGACGGCACCCAGACGGACTTGGAGAATTCCGCCACGACGATCATGCTGGTCAACATTGGGACGGGGCCGGTGCCCCTCACGACCATGGATCTGGATACTGACAATGATGGTTTTTTGGATCTGCCCGAAGGATGGACAGTCGTGGATTCAATTGGTTTGATTGACGGCAACAACCCGCAGGCCAGCGATTATTCCTACGGTGCCATCACCTTCCGCGCGCCGAATAATAACGGGGAATACTTCGGCGGCAGCGCTTATGGCAACGTCATTGACCTGCCGGGCAGCCCCCCCACCACGGCGGGTGCGTTGTACGTGGGCCGGAAAGGCGAGTCCACCGGCTCGACGGCCGATGATTGGTTCGGTGCCATCATGCGGAGCGGGAACATCCTTAATCAGAAATTCGATGTGACGACGGATCCGTTTTACGAGGGTCTGCAGTATAAGGACATGGTGTACGGCGGTCCCAATCCGATCCCGGAACCCGGCACTTGGGCGCTGTTGGGCTTGGGCGGCTTGGCGTATCTGTTGCGGCGCCCCAAACGGTAGTTTGAAGTGAGTCGGTTGGATTTACGAACGCAGGAGGCGGGGCCCCAGGGGGCACCGCCTCTTGCGTTTCCGGGAAGAGGGGGACGGGGCTTTACTTTGATCGAGCTGCTGGTGGTGATCGCCATCATCGCCATTTTGGCGGCCATGCTGCTTCCGGCGTTGTCCAAAGCCAAAGCCCGGGCACATCGGATCAGTTGCTTGAACAACCACAAACAACTGGCGATCGCCTCCACGATGTATGCCTCCGATTACAACGGGCACTTCACCGCGCCGACCTGGTTTCCGAGCGAACTGAATAAACTGCCGGCGGATTCCGATCGCACCGGTTCCGACGACGATCTTTCTTATCTCTATCCGACCTATATCCGTTCCTTGGGCAGTTTCACCTGTCCCGCGGCCCGCCAGCACAAGGTGCGGAGCGACTATGTCATCACCAAACCCGGCACCGGAGAAAAAGTGATGGGGGATTTAATTGTCCTGGCCAAAGCCCCGAATTTTTGGGGGCTCAGTTACGAGGTGTTCGGCTTGTTCACCGGCACCAGCATTCCCAATCCCAAGAAGACGGAAAACCGGGTGAACAACTTTACCATCCGGGCCAACCACCCTTTTCTGGCCAACCGTCGCCCGGGCCCCTCCGCCATTTTCCTGATGATTGATGCGGATACGGGCAAGAACAACCCGCCCATCCTGTCCCAAAACGACAATAACAATTTCCCGGACCGGGAAGATAATCACGGCTTGGACGGCAGTCTGATGAGTTTTTGCGATGGCCATGCCGAATTCGTCAAACGTGCCAATTGGCTGAACGCTTGGAATCTCTCCCAAGGCACAGCCCGGATTGCTTCTCCTTGATCAGGATCCACCCCTCAACCAACTAAAATAAATAACCCCACAACCTCCGCGAAAAAAACCATGAAAAAATACCTATGTATCCTGGTCGGCGCCGTGGCGGTGCATTTCACCGTGACCGCCGATACCATCCGTCAATGGGACTTCAATAGTTTTGAATTCGACATTCCCGCAATCGGCACCCTCCGCCCGAACGATCAAATCGGTTTTCCCGCGCAAACCGTCGGCGGCGTGGGCGCGCAATTTGGGCAAGTGGCCGCGACGACGGGCTCCTCGGACCCGAATCAACTGGACAACACCCACTGGCGCGTAGGGGCGTTGACCGGCGTGCCGGATACCGGTTTCCCCGAGGCCACGGAGGGCAATAAAACCACGGGCGCTCAGTTTCATGTAAACACGTCCGGATACGAAAATATTCGCATCACCTGGGATCAGGAAAACAGCGCCACGGCCAGCCGCTATTGGCGTTGGCAATACACCCTGAATGGCACCGATTGGATTGATTCCGACTCGGTGACCACCGCCAGTTCGATTGATGGCAATGGCTTGGATGAGTCTACGCCGGCGTGGGTGATGGGACTGTATGCCGATTTAAGCCACATCCAGGGCGCCAACAACAATCCTGATTTCGGAATCCGCTTGGTGAGTGAGTTCGAATCCACTGCCACCGGTTCGGGAGCGGATGCCTATGTCGCCAACCGGGTGACGTCCAATTACGGCACGGGAGGCACCCTCTGGCTCGATATGATCACCGTGACCGGCGATGATATGGACCCGATGAATTCTTGGCCTACGGTGAGCGCCATTGATGACCTAACCATCCTGGGCGGTCAATCCACGGATCCGTTGACCTTTTACGTTTACGATGTCGAAACCCCCGCGGGCGATTTGGACATCACCGTGCGCTCCTCCAATCCCACCCTGTTGAGCGCGTTGGTGCTGGACGGGAGCGAGGGACAACGCACCCTCACGGCCACGGCGGCCCCCGGCCAAACCGGCGACACCGTCGTCACGATCCGCGTCAAGGATGGCGGCGGCAAAATCACGGAATCCTGTTTCACCCTGACGGTGGTTGGCAATCCCACCCTGTCGCAAATCTTTCCGCAGATCGTTTCGTCGAATGTGGCCGCCACCGTTGATTTCAACGTGTTCGATCTCCCGGGCGAACCCAATACCTGGGTGTTCAGCGGCACTTCTTCCGATCAAAATGTGGTTGCGGACGACGACATCACTTTTTCCGGCTACGACACGGAACAGACCGTGACCGTCACGCCCCAGCCGGACGTTCTGGGCAATGCGATCATCACCATCACGGTGGCTTCCGGCGGCGCGCAGGCGTCCACCAATTTCCTGGTTCGTTTCGCCCCTGATTTCGTGGTGGAATGGGATCTCAGTGAGATAGGCGGTATCACGGAAACGCTCGCCGCCACCCGGGTGGCGGACCACCTCACGGTCTCCGAACTCACCCGCGGTCCGGGCATCGCGGCGAGCAGTCTGGGGGCCGGGTTTGCCGCCAACCGATGGAACAACCCCAACTCAGCCCACAATCCTTCGACCCCCAATCGCGCCAATGCAATCGAGCGCGGCGATTATTTCGAGTTTGCGGTGACGGTGGAGGAAGGCTCCGCTCTTTCGCTGGATTCCTTGGACGCCTCGTTGCGGCGTTCGGCGGTCAACGCCCCCTTGAATTATGAATGGCAATACAGTTTGGATGGTTTCGCGACGCCAGGGATCACCATTCCGCCCCGCGGCCTGATCTGGAGTAAACTCGGCATTACCTCCTCCACCTTCACGTACCGGGGCCGGACCAGCGGGACCGCCCGGGAATACGTCCATCCGTATGAATGGGTCGTTGGCGACGTGCCCGGCCGCCCGAACACCGGCACCAGTCCGGGCGATCCCATTCCCACGATTGACCTGTCCCTCATTGAGGATCTGCAAAGTTTGAACGGGCCGGCGACCGTGACCTTCCGTCTTTACGGTTGGGGGAACGCCAACACCGCCGACAGCAACAGCGTCGCCTTGGGCCGTGTGGATGGGCCGCGGTTGCGCGGGTACATCGGGGAAGCGGTGATCGTTCCGACGTTGACCATCGCTTTGGTCGGTGCGGACATCCGCATCGCCTGGCCGGTTGACGCCGCCGGGTTCGTATTGAAAACCAGTTCCAGTTTGGCGCCGGCCGACTGGGCCGATGTCGCGGCGACGCCCACCGTTGAAGGGGACCAAAACGTGGTCACCTTGCCGGCCACCGGAACGCAGTTTTTCCGTCTGGAAAAATAAACCAATCCAACCAGACAATTGATTACGACGCGGCAACAGATATCCTCTGTTGCCGCGTTTCCTTGGCGGGGGGGATGTCTGGCAAATCATTATGATTGGATGAATTCCCCACGGATCGTCACCTTGTAAAAATTATGCAGTCGTGGCCGCAAGTCGGCGGGCGGGGAATAACCCGGATTCATTAAATTGTTACAGTCACTAGTGTCCGGTTAAATTTGAACCAATATTGATTTTACCTCGATAAAACGGGCCTGAAACGACGCTCATGACT
>MWDV01000438.1 GCA_002070715.1 Verrucomicrobia bacterium ADurb.Bin118 | reverse complement strand
GTAACCGGTCACACTGGACGGCCAGAAGATGACCAGCGTGTTCCCATCCTGGCGAATGCCCAGTTCCGGCGCCGTGACGGGCGCGGGAATGGAAACCCGGAAGTCATCCATGATCATGCCCACCTGGTTGGCGCCGCGATAGATTCGCAGTTGCCGGAACGCGTCCGCGACGGGATGCACGAAGGGCACCCCTTTGACAATTTCCTCCTCATTGAGGAAGAAATCATAGGTTTTGGTGGTGTAATCCAGAATCGTCGTGAACTGATACCAGTCCACTCCATTGAACACCCGGCCCGAGCGCATCCAGGCCCCTCCCGTAATCACCCCGGAGCCGTAATCAATCGAGAACGAATTGGTCAGGGCGCTGTGGGGAGTGCGGAAGCCCAGATAGGTGGCCCGGGCGTTGCCGGCCAAGGCTCCCTCGAGTGCGATAAACACGTTCCCCACCGGGGCCGGCGTGTTCCCGCGGCCCAAGCCGCGCATCCACACATCCATGATCACCCGGCTTTCATTTTCAATCCCGACCACCGGTTTAATCATTGTCGAGGCCGCCTTTCCCGGGGCAAAAGCGAACAACGCTTGCGTGCCGTCATGCACCGGATCGCCGTCCGTGACGCCCATTGCCGCCAGAGAGTTGGCAATCATGGTGTCCGTCTGCACATCGGTTCCCGCGGTCCCCGCGCCGTCCAACATCCAGGAATCCTGTCCGGCGATGGGGCCCGGTGTATAGGTCGGCGGTTCAAAGCCGGTTTGCAGAACCACCTGCGAAGCTGGGCGCAGGGTCAGCCCCGCCCCGTACGATTCCGTAACGCCCGCCGAGTTGGTGACAAACAGACTGTAGACCCCCGCATCAGCTTCGGTCACATGGGTCAGCGTCAGCGTGGGGGTGTTCTGTCCCGGCACCGGAACGCCCGCCGGGTCGGTCAGATGATCGCGGCGATACCATTGATAGGTGGCCGGGGTCGGTGAACTGACCGTGGCGGTGAATTGCACATCAGCCCCCGCCTCGACGAGACGTCCCACCGGTTGGGTTTGGAAAACTGCCAGCCCGGGGATGGCCGGGAAATCCAGTTCCTCCACCGAAAGCGCATGGTTGTCAATGATCACCCGATCCAACAACCCGCGATAAAAATAGTTTTCGCTTTCCTTGCCGATCAGAAGACTGCCGGCACCGGCCGAGGATGCCGTGGTGCCCGCCGTCCGCTCAATCGTTTCCCGCAGCGTACCGTCGAGGTAGAAATGGACCCGGGCGAAATCCTCCATCACGGCGGCGACGTGGTGCCAACGGTTGTCGTTGGGCACGACCACGCAGGAATAAAAGTCCTGAATGCCGTAAATGGTCGTGACCAAACTCCGGTCGGAATGCAGGGACATGGAGATCCGGGGCGCATCTCCGCCAGTGCGGAAAATTACGTTACGATTGGTCTGGCCCTGCGTGACGGGTTTGATCCAGGCTTGCAGGGTGTAAGTCGTGTTGTTGGCGCCAAGGTCCAGGGAATAGCCTTCGTAGGACACATTCACAAATTCGCGCTGGGGCGCGTCCGTCCGCACGAACCCCAACGCATAATCCCCGGACAATCCGCTGGGGGTGTCGTTCGTCCAGATGGGACTGTAAATTGGATTCACCACGCTGTGCGGCAGGTCCGCCGGCAGCTCGGGCGCAATCGCATTCTTACAGGGCAGCGCGGGTTCGTTGAAGTTATAGGCCACAATCGTGCTGGGCAGCGGAGGCTTGGGGTTCGCGGCGTCGCTGTCAATTTCCGACGCCCCCAGCAACGCATGGTGAATGCGCACCCGGTCCAGCGCCGCCACCACGTTGTTGGCCAGCCCCTCGGACCCGATGGCCAAATAGGTGTTGAGCAACGGTCGGGCGGTCGTGTTTGCGTCCGCTTCAAAGTGATGCACGCCGTCCGTGTAAAAGTGGACGCCCACGCCGGGCTCCCACGCGGCGGCCAGATGCACCCACCGGCCCGCGTCCACGTAGCCCGACGTATTATTGACGTCCACTTTACCAAACAAGGTGAATACCTGCCGTCCACTCCGCATCCCCATCTTAAAGGAGCCGCCGTAGCCAATGATTCCTTCCGCGGATTTGGCCGGCGTCATCGGATCAATGAAAATCCACGCCTCCATCGTGATCGGGCCATTGGTGATCTCCAGGACGCGTTCGGCCGCATCGTCCGCGAGGAGAAAGCCATTGCCCACGTTGGTGATGCACCGGTCGCCGGGCAGGCCCGACGGGGAGGTGTCCATAAACATCACGGTGTCCGTTACCGAATTCAAAGAGTTCCCCAACACGCCCACGAGTCCGTGGACGGTGTCGGTGGTGGTGTAGCCGGTGCCCTCGTTAAAAGGGAAATTGAGCAAATGCTCGGCCTGGCCGGGCAGCGCCCAAGTCAAACAAGCGGCCAGGCAACCCAGCCGCGCGACGTGGAGGAGATGGTTTTTTCGTTTCATGAGTTTTACGGGGTTAGGAGTTGAAGGTTACCGAGACAAAAGGGGTTATTTTTTCTGCGAGGTGCGTTGCATCAGCCATTGCAGATCGCTGCTGTTCGGCGCCGGTACGTGTCCGGTGGGATTGGGCGTGAGAAACGGCGCGTCCCGCCATCGTTTCAACTCGGCGTGCCCATCGGCAAAGGACAGCCCCGCCCCGTTGTTATGTTGAATGCCCGGGTGGTCAATGATCTGCATGCCCCGGGGATTATCGGCGTTGGCCATGTCCACGACAAAGAACGCGTCGTTAATCAGGTTCGGGCGTTCGTCCATAATCACCCAGGTCATCGTGGGGTAGCGGATCCCCGTTAATTTCCGAAACAACTGATATCGTTTGTGCTCGGTCCACAACCCGTAATACTCCGTTTCCGGAGTCAATCCGTTGCCGCCCACCAAGTAATTCATGGACATGCCCCGCACCCGCGGACTGCGGTCGCCCGGGCATTTCCACGTGGCGTAGTTCTTGATGCCATACCGAGTCAGCGGGCTGTTGTCGAAGTAGATGGTGTTCGTCGGGTCGTTCTGCATGTGGCCCTGCACCCAGGTGTATTGCGCGAAATCGCTGACCGTGATGCCTCCGTAGGCAAAGAGTAATTCATCGTTGCTATCCTCGGCATACATGCGCCACGCCAGCATCAACTGGCGGTGATTGTTCATGCATTGGATGGCTTGGGCCTTGGCTTTGGCCTTGCTCAAGGCGGGCAGCAGCATGGCCGCCAGAATGGCAATAATCGCGATGACCACCAACAGTTCAATCAAGGTGAAGGCCCGGCGGACGCGCCCGGCCGCAAGATGCTGTGAATTTCGGTTCATTGGGCAAACAAGCGTTCAAACTGTCAAAAACCTTATACCCCGCGCCTCACGGATCGGCAACTTCATTTTTGGGTTGCGCGCTGATGAGGTAATGGTGACGTGGAGTCCCATTCTTTCCCCCGATCTCACAACTGATTGATTGGCTGTCGCTTGGCGAAGGGCGTATTCCCTGGAGGCGGCGATCCGCCGATTTCCGGTGTGGCGGGGAAAATTCTGCCGTTCCAGATGCCGCTTTCAATCGGGATAGCCCTGCGGATGGCGTTGGTGCCAGCGCCAGGCGGAAGCCACCATGTCCTCCAACTGGGGAAACTGCGGATGCCAACCCAATTCGCGCCTCGCCTTGTCCGCCGCCGCCACCAGCTTTGGTGGATCGCCGGGCCGCCGCGGTTTTTCCACCGCGGGAATTTTTTGACCGGAGACGCGCTCGCAAGTTGCCAACACTTGCCGGACGGAGTAGCCGTCGCCGTTGCCGAGATTGAAGAAGCCGCGTTTGCCCGGGGCAAGACCGAGAATGTGCGCTTGGGCCAGGTCCGCCACATGAATGTAATCGCGGATGCACGTGCCGTCGGGGGTGGGATAATCCACGCCATAAATTTCCGCCTGCGGTTTTTGTCCCAGCGCCACCGCCAGCAGGTTGGGGATGAGGTGGGTTTCGACCCGGTGATGCTCGCCGAAACGCTCCGAGGCGCCGGCGGCGTTGAAGTAACGGAAGGCGATGAATTCCAAGCCGTGCACTTGCTCGAACCACCGCAGCATTTTTTCGAACATCAGCTTCGACTCGCCGTAGGGATTGATCGGGCGTTGGGGTAGGTCTTCGGTCATCGGGACGCGTTCCGGCGGCCCGTAGGTGGCGCAGGTGGAACTGAACACAAATTTGCGCACCCCACCGGCCACCGCCGCTTCAAGCAGGTTCAGCCCGGCGGCCACGTTGTTGCGAAAATACTTGCCGGGGTTGGTCATGGATTCACCCACCAGCGCGTGGGCGGCAAAATGCAGGATGGCCTCCGCCCGCGCGGCGCGCAGCGCGTCCGCCACGGCGTCGGCGTTGCTCAGGCAATTTTCCACCAACACCGCCCGCGGGTCCACGGCCGAACGGTGTCCTTCGGAGAGATTGTCGAAAACCGTGACCGTGTGCCCCGCGTTCAGCAGTGCCTCCACGCAAATCGAACCAATGTAGCCCGCGCCACCGGTGACCAACACATTCATGCCCGGCACAGTAGCGGCGTCCCCCGACCCGCTCAATCCGGAAAACCGGAGATTCATTTTCGCCGCCGCAGGCGTTTCCCCGAGGCGGCCCGCGCGCAGGGGATATGGTGTGACGCGCGGGATGGATTGAGTAGCACGTTGGGAAATTGTGCGCTCGTTCAGGCCGTGGCACAGTGCGATACGAGGGGATTCATCGCTTGACGCATGGCGTCACCAGAGTAGTCTGCCCGAGAAACTGACAATGCCGTTCGTCCGCCGGTGGGCTGCCATGAAAATTCATTTCTCCTTTCACTATCTGATGACAATCGCGCGAGGCTGCGCCGTGATCGCCGGCCTTTTACTCGGTGCTTTGCCAAGTGTTCAAGCCCAGATCGCACCCGGTCCGTATGAAATCCTGCCGTTTGAGGAGGGGTTCATCATCGAAGCGTTCAAGGATTTACAGGCGAGCGCGGGCATCGCGGATTGGAGCGGCGTGGCGGCGGCGAGCTGGGTTTCGCCCAATGCATACAACGAACACACTGGCACCGATTTTGCCCTGCAAAGCGGCACCCCGCTTTACGCGACCGCCGCCGGCACCGTCACCGCGCGGGTGACTTCGTTTGCCCGGGACCAGACCGGCGCGAACCTGGGCAACGGCAATTACGTCCGCATGGCGATTGACGCCGCCTCCCCCAACGACGAGGCGTTGGACCTGCTCTATTGCCACATGCTTTCCGTGGCGGTCAACGTGGGCCAGCGGGTGAACGTCGGCGATCTGGTTGGTTACTCGGATAACAACGGCAACTCCACCTCCGAACATTTGCATTTCCAGAGTGAGATCCGGGGCGGCGCGGCGACGTGCCCGTTTTATTGGGCGCACTTCAAATACCCGATCCTGTTCAATCCCAACGGCATGCACCAGTTGGGCGGCATCGTGCGCGTGACCGCAACCCATACGCCCCTCCGGACCGATCGTTTCGACAGCAGCCCGCAAATCTCGACGGCCTGGCGGGACCAACTCTATTTCTTCAGCTACCCCAAACGCGGTTACTATCAGGTGTTTGTGCCCAACCTCCCCGGCTACCGTTCCGGCTGGGTCCGGGCCACCGACGTGGAGGAAGTGTTTACCGGAACAGTCATCCAACCGTTGCCCGACAATGGGCCCTACGTTCATACAGGCCAGCTCCAGTCCAAATACACCTTGCGATCCGCGCCAGACGATACCGCGAGCGCCGTCGGGCAGATCTTTTTTGGCGGGGGCCGGTTCGTGGCGGACCAGATCACCAATGGTTATTACCGGATTCCCGTGCCGGGCGGGGTGGCGCGATGGGGCTGGGTCAAACCCACCAGCCGTCTGGTGGTGTATCCGCAATTGACGCATCCCGCGTTGGACCTGGCCGCTCTGCCGCGAAAGGATTTCCCGATCCGCGAATCCTTCACCACCCTCGGTCAATCCCGGTTCGGCCGGGCCAAGTTCAAGCGGTGCGTGGTCAGATCATTCAGCCCGGCGGCTCCCGGAGGCGATGGCCGGGCGTTATTCCTGACCGACGAAGGCAACCACGGCCAGGGCAGCAGCGAATCGGTGCTCGTGGGCCGGCCGGGGCATCGCAATTACTTCGTGCAATGTCAGGTCTATTTTAATTACGGCGCGCCCGCCGGGTCTGGCTATGAACGCTACGGTATTTTTCTGCGCGACGACGGTTTCGCCGGGCTCACCACCACCTTTGAGGGCGCGGGCAATGGCTACGCGCTGCTCTGGGACACCGACGACGGCCGGTTGCGCGCCGGCAAAATCGTGGATGCCGTGATCACCGATTTTCTGTCGCCAGCGCGTTACGTCACGGGCAGCGGCTGGCACACGCTGCGCATCGAAGCCCGCGAGAACCAGATCAAATACTTCCTCGATGACCAGTTGTTGATCGCGGCCACCGACACGACCTTCCCCTCCGGCCAATGCGGCATCGGTTACGTGACCGCCCGCAGCGACTGGCCGCTCACCCGCGGCGCCTACTTTGACAACTTTTGGGCGGACACCCTTGAACCGCCGCGATTCGCGGAGGTCCAATCGCTGCCCGAGGGGCGCGTTGGTTTCCAGCTCACCGGATACGTGGGTGCGACGAACGTGGTGGAACGCTCGGCCGACCTCACGCACTGGCAATTCCACACCACCGTCATCGTGGGAGCAAACGGGAGAGGGGAGTTTGTGGACGTCGCCACAGCAGCGCCGCGGTTCTATCGCGCCCATCGGGTGGAATAAGAGGGCTGCTGGGGTTGGGGGATCAGTGAAGCCCAATTCCGCTGGACGAGGGACTCGAATTTTTTACTGCCGACTTTTTGTCGCAACTATCAAGGCGGAGAGGCGATTTGGCTAACCGCCGGGGCAAAGAAAAGGCTGTTCCGGTACTATCGGGCGAGGACCGGCTAAAGCTGCCGCTTAGCGAAGCAAAGCACGCGTTCCAATTTACGGAAACGGCACGGCAGGGTTGATGGGCGCCGAAGTGCGCACTTGAATCCACGGAACATCACGCGGCCCTTTCGGGCTGGGAGGTTTCACCTCGGCCAGTGTGTCGGGGTCCAACCACTTGTGAATTTCACTGTGCCCATCCACAAACGAAAGGCCGCAAGCGCCATTGTGGAAATTCCCCGGATCGTTGGCCCAGTAGATACTGTTGAAAACTACGAGGAAATAACCGTCATCCAGGGTGGACGGACTTTCATCCAGGAAAACAAAGGCCTGGGCCGGCGTGGGGCGGATAATCTCGGACAGTTTGCGAAACGTGAAATATGTCAGCCGCGTCTGTTCGGTGTACCAACTGTTCCCGTTCATGTTGCCATTCAGGGACATGCTTCGCACTCGCGGTCCCAGAATCGTATTGCCCACCTTGACCACGGTTTTATCCGCCGGACACTTGTAAATGCCCAAGGACTGATTGTAGTTCCAGAGATAACCGATCGGCGCTTTTAACAGGTTGACATTGGTGCCGTCCGTCGGGTTGACCAGGAACTGCCCGCCGATCCATCCGGTGTAGTTGGCCCCATCCCCGTTGGGCACCAGCCGGTCATTGTTGTCGTGGGCGTACATGATCCAGCAAAGTTGCAGTTGTTTGAGATTGTTCAGGCAACTGATCCCGGTGGCTTTCGTTTTGGCCTTGCCGAGCGCGGGCAGCAACATGGCCGCGAGAATGGCAATGATGGCAATGACGACCAGCAACTCGATCAAGGTAAAGGCATTCCCCGCTGAACATCTGCGTTTCATGATGCAAAGTTATTCCCGGAGGCTGGAGGAAGCCAGTGTTTTTTTCAAGGCTGCCCGCGGGCCCGGCTTGGCGGAAAGACGCGCGGTCGCTACCTTGCCGGCGTGCCAATTTTTTATGAATGCCAACGGTGCACCGCCTGTTGTCGCTGGCCCGGCCAGGTCCGGTTGACCGAGGAGGAGGTCACCCGCCTCGCCGCGTTTCTCAACTTGGGCGAGTTTGATTTCATCCAACGATTCACGCGTTTGCGCGCCGACCGCCGCGGATTGGCCCTCCAGGAACAGCCCAATGGCGAATGTGTGTTCCTCGCGGGCGAAGATTGTGTGGTGCAACCGGTCAAACCCCAGCAATGCCGTGATTTTCCCAATCTTTGGCGAACGCCCGCCGGGGAGACCCAGTGCCGCGCCATCCCGCGTCGGGTAACGGTCGAGGAACACCGGCAATTGGTGGCCGCAGCCACGGGGCGTCCGGTGTCGGAA
>MWDV01000437.1 GCA_002070715.1 Verrucomicrobia bacterium ADurb.Bin118 | reverse complement strand
CCCAATGCCACGGTCGCTCACTCAACGGCTAGGCGGCCAAAGGCGCAACGGTATCATGTTGCCACCATTCTACTCATGGGAATTTGCGCTGATGGTAGTATGTGCGGTTGGTTGGTATCGCCTGGCCGCGATTGAGGAGGATGCGCCAGCCTTGGTTTGGGCTGGTTTGTCCTTGGCGGTCTCAGCGTTGATTTGGTGGTGGTTGGGTTGGGGTTTACTGGCCATGATTCTTGGTCAGCTGGTGTTGGCGGTGGGTATTGGTATTTTTCGAGTCATTCGTGACCGTAACCGATGAAGATTTTGCCGTCCAACACCGCGCTGGAGTCAACGGCCTTTCCGCATTTGGATTCAGGCCAGCGCGTCCGTTGCCTGAACGCTTGGGGGGGGCGGCACCGCTTTGATCGGCTAAGTCCCCATGCGTGCCCTGTTCATCACCTTGATCGGCTTGGCGGTATTACTGGCCGCCATTTACACCATTTTCACAACCCACCGATTTCGCGACATCCGGTTGCGCGATCGGTTGGGCCTTCCCGCCAAGGCCGCCATCCGAGATATTGGCGTGGTCGAATTGTCGCCGGACACTCCCCGGCTGTTTCAACTGGATGACCGCAGGGTTTTGGCGGTTACGGCGAGCGTGATCACCAACGAGACCTTTCTGGCGAGCAACCAAGCCGTTCTCCTGCGCCGACCGGAGCCGATGACCAACGATATGTTTCAGATCAGCGTGGCCTACACCTCCCGGACCGAGCGGCTGGTTCGCCAGCGCGGCAGGGCGGAGGCCCTTCCCGTCCCCGACGCGTCCATCGTCTCCCGGACCGAGCAGCGGGTTCGTGCCGAGCAACAATTCTTTACGGGGCTTCAAAACAGACAGATGCCCATCCATTTGGAGCGTGACTCGGATAATCCGGTGGTGGTTTTGATGACGCCACGATTGAGGTCCCCATGACCCGACCGAACCCTGCGCGGCAGCGAACCCGGCGGGGGCGTTGCCGTTGCTATCGTGGCCTCCCATGCGCCGGATCGCTAAACTGGGGTTGTTCGGCAGTACCATGAAGACGCATTTTAGTATTCTAGCGTGTTGCATCACATCGGCAGTGCTGCACCCAATCGTTTCAGCCGCCGAGGTGATTCAACTCGACGAACCTCAGCCCGTCTACCTCACGCTGGGGGTCCCGGTTGGTGTGGACATGAACCGAGACGGCGTGACCGACCTGACGGTCAGGTATTACGGGGCCCCGATCTGCCTCGGGACACCCGAGGGCACCACCCACCTCTGCCACTTGGGGGTGACTCTGGAGTTCGCCTCCCATCTGCAGTTGCTGGGCTCGCCCAGTTCGCTTGATCCCGTTGCCCTGCTTCCGGGGCAGTCGGTTGGCCCTGTGCCCACGGAGGGAACGTGGTTGCAGACGTTCACGTCCCCCATTTCACTCATTTACGAGTTCGGCACTGTTTCATCCGCTCGCCAAGGTTACCCGGATTACACGGGAGGTCTGGACCGTCTGGCGATTGGATTTCGTCTGGTCGAGCAGCAGTCTTTTCGTTACGGCTATATGGATGTGTCACTGGCCACATGGATGCCTCACATTGAAGGCATTGTCGTAGCCGACCAGCCGGGCGTTGGCCTTACCGTGGTTCACGTGCCTGAGCCGAGCATTGTTGCATTGACAGTTGTCGGCGGGGCTGTGCTCTGGTCCGCAAGCAGAACGCGGCGGCGATGAAACGAGTGCCGTGGAGCGCCGAGCAAAGTCACTGGAGCGAACCGCCGCCCCGGTTGGCACTGTGAGCGGCTTGAGATTGTTCCGGGAGGTTTGTGGCTCGACACGGTTGGGGATCGCGGAGTATGTAGGTCTTCATGGTGTTGGCTCATGCGGTCATTCTGGTTGTCGGGGGCGCGAGTCCCACAATCTGTGGCGCGGCACCGCTCACGCGGCGCAACCTACGCCCATCCCGGAGAGCAGACACCGCTTTCGCTCTCAAAGAAAGCCATCCCGGCCAGACCCCTTCGGATGCACCATGAAAATACGGCGACATCTCACACAAAGACGGCTACTCGTTCTTGGTGCAGTCGTTGTTCTTTACGCCAGCTTCTGGTTTCTCACACATCTGATTGGTGCGCCTCAAATTCGCAACGTCGCGGTCGAAGCCATGCGTGTTCCAGCGCAGGGCATGATCGAACCATCGGGACAGAGAAGCCCTGTTATCTCCCATTGTTTCACGAAGACCTATGCACCATTTCTCGTTCGCGCTGATTACGGTTGGGGCGACGGGTCATTATACGGAGATGGAGGCAGCGCGTTGTATCTCTGGTTTTTTGGCCGCGCGATCCACGTTAAGGAGCTCGCACATTGGGCGGTATGAATCACAAGTGGTCTAAATGCGCGGCAACGAATCCGGCGGGGCGTCGCCGCTGCCATCGTGGCGTCCCATGCGCCGGTTTGCTGAACTTTTGTCGTTGGATTAAACTCACGTAACGTACCATGTTGATCCCCGGCTTTCTCCTCTTCCTCGCGATCCTCATCGCCCCGCTCATCGCCTGGCTGGTGTCGGAGTTTCGCGGCGGTCGCGCTTGGCGGATCGGCTTGGGGATTCTGGCGATGGGCGTGATGACCACGGGTATTTGGACCTTGAACACCTTGGTCACCCGGTTCAACTACAACGCTTGGTACGGAGGCGCGACGGGCGACCTGATCGACACCTCGCTGCATGAGATTGAGGATGGCCATCTTGACCGCGTGCTCAAAGTCTGGAGAGGGCTGCAGCAGCAGTACCGCCCGACCTACGAAAATCGAGCGCACTATGATGAGTGGGTCAAGGAAGCGACCGCTCGGATGCGCGGCACAACGCCGATTGAGGTGGGATTGGCTTGGGATGCTTCGATCTTTGGGCCGGCGACCTGGCTTGGGCACTGGGAGGATGGATTTGGCTACTGGATTGTGATCAGCGGCATTGGGCGGCCTTTCAGTGTGCTTCAGTCGGGGCAGCGGCGGGCCCAAGTCCATGATGTGTCCGTTTCGCCGGACTTCCGTGTTCTGAAGTTCAAGGAGGGCGATCAGTGGTTGCACACGCTCACGCTTAAGAACAAGTACGAGGCGAGCTACGAGTGGGTTGATCTTCAGAAGGGAACGGTTTGGGAGACGCGGACCGCGTACAAGCTGATTCGAGCGACTGACGCGCAGAAGGCAATGACCCAACAGGACGGGACCGCGAATCAGAGCCAGCCGATTCGCCCAGCGACAAATCACCCGTCAGCAGCGGCCGGTGCCGACCCAGGACCTTGACGTTACGCGGTGCCGCATGAAAGCGATCTTCACCACCTCGGTCTTGTGTGCCGCAGTCAGCCTGCTCGGGTTGCTTGGGCTTTCCGCCATGACCGTGGCCCCTGAGGCAGAGGGTTGGCGCTTGGGGATGATGCTCGCAGTGGGCCTTCTCCTGGTTGCCTGGATGCGCCTCGGGTTCTGGGCGCGGGCGCGGTTGCGGGCGTCTGCGGATGCGGCGCCCGTGCCCACGTGGGTCCGAACGGCGGTTATCATCGGGGGCGTTGTTTATATGCTCCTGGTGCTGCTGGGTTTGTTTTGAATGATTTGAAATGAGCATTATGCCCAACCCGGAGGCGGCGGCGAACGGTCGCATGGCCGACCTGCGCGCAACGCAGGAAACTGCGAGCGCACGTTGTGCTCCTCCCTGCCGCCGCGGCCGTCGCAGGGCTTGATCGCCAGACCATAAAACCATGAGAACCGCCAAACCCGAAGATTGGAAGACCAAGCCGCTCCCCGCGCGGAGGACCACGATTGCCCTGAACCGCACCTTTTCGGCGCCAGAAATCGCGCGGATGCGCCGGGGGCTGGTGCCGAAGCAAATGGAGGACAAATGGTTCATTTATTGGCAGGACGACGCGCTCTTCTTTCACCGCAGTTGGACGGGGATCTGTATCTACATTGTCCGCTTCGCCGCCGAACGCGACGGTGGGCGGATGGTGGAGGCGGAGGTGAATCGAGACCCCAAGCAATACAAGGAAGTGGACGATGCAGCGGATGCAGCGATGATTTCTTTCTTGGTGGATGTGCTGCTGTTGCATCGGCCCGCCGCGTTTCCCGGCGCCGACCCGGCTTCCGCTGATTCCGCGCTTCGGATGTGGAGTCAAGTGGGCCGGGCCATGTTGGGCCAGCATCCCGACGATGAGGGAACGGTCCCCCCAGATGCCCCGGCAGACCCGGACCCGACGCGCCAGTGAACGCCGGCATCAGGCGGCCGCGAACGGCCGCGCTGCTGTTTTGACATTCACCGGTTGACAAAGGGTTAGGGGAGCGTCACGGTTCCGGCACCATGATCTCGCGACCAACCACCCAACGCCACGGTTGCTCCTTGAACGGTTAACTTGCTTCGGACGCGCGCATGAAATTCAAACGTTCCCATGTCATTGTCTCGGTCGTCGCTGTTTTAGCCGCCGTCTATTACGGGTGGTGGTTCTTTGCTTCGGGGGAAGTGTTTCACTCAGCGCGGCGCAATGCGCCGAACCGAGCCGCCCTGCGTCAGGTTTACGAGGCCGTCCCGGTCGGCGCCTTGTACGCCGAGGTTTTGGCGGCGTATTGGCAGCACCGATCAGACGATCTTCGCCTTTTTGCCGACCACCCCACCGAGTGGGTCATCACGATGCCGGTGGAGTTTGGCGCGAGCGATTGGAAGCTTTCCCTCGAGTTTCAAGAGGGTCGGGTTTCCGCGATTCGAATCCGCACGTCGGACGGACCGCCACCGAAAGATGGACCGAAAGACAAACAGCGGGGCGCAGACTAACTAGATCACTGGGGTGAGCCGGCGGCCCAGTGCGGCTTTGGAGACCAAAATGACAGAGCGATACGACAGCACATCGGCACGGCATTATGCGGCCTTCCGGCCCCCGCTTCACCGCGCGATCTTGGACCGGGTGATTGGCCCCCATGAGTTTTTCCCGGTCGGCTTGGACGTGGGCTGTGGCACGGGGTATTCTGCCGTGGCACTCGCAAAGTATTGCGACCGGGTGTTTGGGCTCGATCCCAGCCAATCCATGCTGGAGGCGGCTCAGAGGCATCCCCGGGTTACTTACGTCCAAGGATCGGGCTGCACTCTCGGCCGGATTGGGATGTCGCAATTCGACATAGTGACCTTCGCGGGTTCGCTGTTCTACGCAAAGGCCGCCCGGCTCCGGCGGGAACTCGCCAGGGTGTGCCCTCCCGGAAGCACCATTGTCGTCTATGATTTCGAGATCCTGCTCAATGACGTTATGGCGGAGTTGGGGGCGGCCAGTCCCGCAGTCGCGTCCGATTACGACCATTGCGTAAACCTTTCAGATTGGGCTGAGTGTGCGGTGGTTGACGGCGGTGCCGAACGGTTGCGCTTAAAGGTGACCGGGAGCGAAATGGCCCATCTGCTGCTGGCGGACTCGTTTCGTTACGACGCATTGGTGCGACGCTTCCCGCATGGCGACCCCTTTGCGTCACTGGTGGATTGCCTGGAGCATTTCCGGGCGAACCGGCACTTGGAGGCGGACATCTATTTCACTAGGTATCGGATGGTGGGAAGTTGATGCCCGGCGGGCACACCCCGGGGGCGCGGCACGGAATGGCGGGCCGCCGTGCAGTTCGGGAATGCCGATACGGCGGAGAAGCAGCCAACGGTGAATTGAATTGTCGTTGGCAGGCGGTTGAAAAGCCGGGCTAAAACTGTGGCTGATTTGCCTTTGCCCGAGGGGCGCGACGTTGACGCCGCTTCAATGTCCGCCGACAAAATCACGCGGAAGCGGACTCAAGTCCGCGCTCCAGTCACGGCCACAGTTTTGGTTAAAAGCGATCCGCAACCGCAGGGGTTCAGCTTCCCACGCAAAAGAGTTTGCGATTGGTGCGGATGAACAGGTTACCCCGCGCCACGGCAATCGAGGACCGCACGTTGTCTTCGCCTTCGTCGCCGAGGTTGACGGTGTGCAGGATTTTGAAAGCCGGCCCGGCTTCCACCACCTGCACGGTGGCGCGATGGTCCATGAAGTAAATTTTGCCGTCCGCCCCGGTGGGGGACGTTTCGATTTTCGCGCCGCGCCCCAGTTCGCCGGTCCATTCCACCGCGCCGGTGGCGGGCACAATCCGGGAGAGCGCACGCCGTTCGCCGTTCAATACGTAAAAGCGGTCCTGATAAAAGAGGGGGGTGCAGACGTCGCTGGAGACGGGGCGGGTGGTGCTTTTCCACGCCAGCTCAGAATCCGCCAGTCGTCCCCGGCCTCCCAGTTTGACGGCGTAAACGGGCGCCGCTTTGGGCGCGCAAGCGAGGACCACACCGGCGCCGGCCACCGGGGAAGGCACCACTCGCCAACTGGTGATCTGGTTGGGATTCCAGGAGCCCCACCGCCAGAGCTCGCGCCCGGTGACGGGGTCGTGACCGGTGATGTGGTCGCCGCCCGTGACCAGGATTTCCGTCCGGTCCGCATGGGTGTACGGGATTGGGGTGCTGAAGGCTTCGAGCGATTCTTCGCGGGCGTCGCTGGGCCGGATATGCCGCCAGAGTTCCTTGCCCGTTCGGGGATCCAGCGCGAGCAGGTAGGAATCGTTGGGGCCATCGGTGCGGCCGCGGCCGCCCACGGGGACGTTGCGCTGCAAGACTTGGAGGTAAAGCCGGCCGTCGTGCCACAGGGGACTGCCGCCATAGGTCCAGAGAATGGCGAACGGGCCATAATCCCGCTGCAGATTGCGGGTCCAGAGACGTTGTCCATCGGCGTCGAACGCGGCGAGATCGCCGGTGCCGTAAAAGAACCAGAC
>MWDV01000436.1 GCA_002070715.1 Verrucomicrobia bacterium ADurb.Bin118 | reverse complement strand
CCATTCCTATTTCAACCTGGCCGGCGCCGGCGATGTGCTCGGCCACGAATTGCAGGTGTGGGCGGATTTTTACACTCCGTCCGACGCGGAATTGATTCCCACCGGCGAAATCCGTTCCGTCGCCGGTACCCCGCTCGATTTTCGGCAACCGCGTTTGATTGGCGCGCGCTGGGCCGAACTCACGACCACTCCCCGCGGCTACGATAACAACTTCGTCCTGCGCGGCGCGTCGGAGTCCCCCGCCCTGGCCGCGCGCGTGTTCGAGCCCGGGAGCGGACGCGTCCTGGAAGTGTTGACGACGGAGCCGGGGTTGCAGTTTTACACGGGCAACTTTCTGGATGGCTCGCTCACGGGCAAAGGCGGCGTTCGTTACGGTCCCCACAGCGGGTTCTGCCTGGAAACGCAACATTTCGCCGATGCGGTCAATCAACCGCATTTCCCCAGCATCATCCTGCGGCCCGGCCAAACCTACCGGCATACAACCATCCATCGCTTTTCCACCCGCTAACCGCACGTTCATGGCTCTTGATTCGCTCGCCGCGCAGACGGCATCCGCTTTTCAACAAACCTTTCACCGCGAACCCCAATGGCTGGCCGCCGCGCCCGGTCGCGTCAACCTGATCGGGGAACACACCGATTACAACGATGGCTTTGTGTTTCCGATGGCCCTCGAGCGGTACACGGTCCTTGCCGCCGCCCCGAACGGCACGGACACCATCACGCTGCGCAGCGAGGCCGGCGAAGGATTTGTAACTGTGAATTTGGCTCAACCGCTCCGGCCCGGGCCGAAAGGCTGGTGGGGCAACTATCCGCTCGGAGTGATCGCGGGCTTTATGGCGCGCGGACTGAAACCGGCGGGCTTTGATGCCTTGATCCGTTCAACCGTCCCGTTGGGCGGCGGCTTGTCCAGCAGCGCGGCGTTGGAAGTTGCCACCGCCACGCTCCTCGAAGCCGTTGTCGGCACAGCGCTCGATCCGGTAGAAAAGGCGTTGCTCTGCCAAAAAGCCGAGCACGAATATGCCGGCATGCCTTGCGGCATTATGGACCAATTCATTTCCACCCTCGGCCGGCCGGATCATCTGCTCCTGCTCGACTGTCGTTCGCGCGAATTTGATCTGGTGCCGTTTACCGATCCGGCGGTGTCCGTGCTCATCATCAACACCAACGTGAAGCACGAATTGACCGGCAGCGAATATCCAAAGCGTCGTCAGCAATGCGAACGCGCCGCGCAAATCCTGGGGGTGCGCTCCCTGCGCGATGCCACCCGGGAACAACTCGACGCACACCGGGCCCAATTCGAAGAGAGCGTTTTCCGTCGCGCCCGGCATGTCATCGGGGAAATCACCCGCACCACCCAAGCAGCCGGCGCCATCCGCCGCGGCGACTGGCCCGAGGTGGGCGCGTTGATGTATGCCAGCCACGCGTCTTTGCGGGACGATTACGAAGTCAGTTGCGCCGAACTGGATGCGGTGGTTGATCTGGCGCACAACCTGGGCCCGGCGCACGGCGTCATTGGCTGCCGCATGACCGGCGGCGGCTTTGGCGGCTGCGCGGTGGCGCTCGTGCAGACCGCCGCAGTGGCCTCCCTCATGACGCAACTTGAGGCCGGCTACACGCAAAAGACCGGCATCACGCCCACCATGTTTGTCTCCCGTCCCGGTGCGGGCGCAACCTTGATCAAGCAATGAAACCTGGCACTCCGACGCCGCACGATCCATTTCCCGTTATGAATACTGAAAGCTGTTTCCGCCTTCGGACGCGTTCGCTCGCGTTGTTGCTGATGGTTTTGGTTTGCCGCCTCAACGGCGGCGCAGCGCCGGTTGTGAAAGATTGGCAAAATCCCCGGTTGACCGGCGTGAATACCCTGGCGCCGCACGCCACCATGGTCATCTGTCCGGACCTCAAAACCGCGCGCCAGATTGGGCCGGTTTCCAACGCGGAACGCGTAAAATCACCTTTTTATCGCTCGCTCAATGGGTCTTGGAAATATCACTACAGCCGGAATCACACCGAGCGGGTGCCGGACTTTTGGAAACCGGAATTTGACGATTCGCAGTGGACGACCATCCCCGTCCCGGCGAACGTCGAGATGCTGGGATTTGGCATCCCCATTTACGTCAACATCCCGTTTCCCTGGCCGCAGCCGTGGGTGCCGCCGTTCGTTCCGGAGGAGGATCCGAACAACACGGTGAACGCTTACCGCAAAACCTTCATCGTGCCGAAAGCTTGGGTGGGACGCCGGGTGTTCATCACCTTCGACGGAGTGAACTCGATGTTTTATCTCTGGGTCAACGGCCAACAAGTCGGCCTGGGCAAGGACAGCCGCACGCCTGTGGAATTTGACATCACGCCGTTCCTGAAACCCGGCGAGAATCTGCTGGCGGTTGAGAACTTCCGCTGGTGCGACGGCTCGTATTTGGAAGACCAGGATTTCTGGCGGTTGAGCGGCATCTTCCGTGATGTGTATCTCTGGTCGCCGTCCGAGGTGCATCTGCGCGATGTAGAAATCCAAACTGACCTGGATTCGCAATACCGCAACGCCTCCTTGCGGGTGAAACTGGACATCACCAACTACACCCGCCTGTCGCGGGCCTTGTTTGTGGAGGCCCGGTTATTTGATCCCGACGCCCGGGAGCTGAAGGTCTTTGGCGGACCGCAAAAAGCCTACGCCGAACCCGGGCAGGCCAGCGAAGCGCTGTTGCAAGCGGAAGTTCCCCAGCCCCGCAAATGGACTGCCGAAACGCCGCACCTTTACCGGTTGTTGGTCACCCTTTATGACCACCGGATGCGCCCGTTGGAAGTCGTTCCCTTCAACGTCGGCTTCCGCAAAGTCGAAATCCGGGACGGCAACCTGCTGGTCAATGGCCGGCGCATTCTCATCAAAGGCGCCAACCGCCACGAACACGATCCCGACCACGGCCAGGTCGTCAGTGTGGCGGACATGATTGAGGATATTCGGTTGATGAAACGCCACAACTTCAACGCTGTCCGCACCAGTCATTACCCCAATCAACCGGCGTGGTATGACCTGTGCGATCGCTTTGGCCTCTACGTGGTGGACGAGGCCAATATCGAGAGCCACGGCATGGGTTACGGCAAAAAATCGCTCGCCAATTTCCCCGAATGGCGCGACGCGCATCTGGACCGCACGGTGCGCATGGTCGAGCGCGATAAGAATCATCCTTCGATCCTCATCTGGTCGCTCGGCAACGAGGCGGGCAACGGGCCGAATTTCATGGCGACCTACGATTGGATCAAGCAACGCGATCCCGGCCGCCCCGTCCAGTATGAACGGGCGGGCTTCGACCGTAACACGGACATTTATTGCCCCATGTATCCGCATCCGGAGGAACTGCGCCGTTACGCGGCGGGCGAGGCGTTCGAGTCGGAATGGAAATTCTACATCGGCGCGGAAGCCCGGCGGGCGCGGCCGTACATCATGTGTGAATACGCCCACGCCATGGGCAACAGTTGCGGCAACCTGTGGCTCTACTGGGATTTGATTTATCATCAGCCGTATTTGCAAGGTGGCTTCATTTGGGACTGGGTAGACCAGGGTCTGCGCCAACGTCAGCGCGTGCTGCCGCTGGAACGCTTTGAACCAGTGCGTCCCGGCGACAAAACCTTCTGGGCTTTTGGCGGCGACTTCGGCCCGCCCGGCACGCCCAGCGATGACAACTTCTGTTGCAACGGTCTGCTTACGCCCGATCGCCGGCCGCATCCCGCGCTGCCCGCCGTGAAACACGTTTATCAATCCATCCATTGCCGGCCCGCCGACCTGGCCGCGCGCCGGATCGAAGTGAAGAACTGGTTTGACTTCACCGACCTCGAGGAGGTGGCCACGGTGCATTGGCGTTTGACCGGAGATGGGCGGGAACTTCAGAAGGGCGGCCTGCCGACACCCGCGCTGGCCCCCGGCGAAACCACCACACTAACGATTCCCGTGAAACCGTTCACCCCCACGCCGGGCGTCGAGTATTTTCTCGACCTCAGTTTCCGGCTGCGGCGGGACACCGCGTGGGCGCCGCGGGGACACGAGCTGGCGTGGGATCAATTCAAACTGCCGGATGCCGTCCCCGCCCTACCTGTGGCCAATCCGCCCTGCGCACGGCTTACGCTGTCGGAAACCTCCACGCGTTTGTCTGTGACCGGCTCCGACTTTACGGCCAACTTCGACAAAGCCACCGGGACGCTGGCTTCCTGGCGATGCAAGGGCGTGGAATTGATCGAATCCCCCTTGCGCCCCGATTTTTGGCGCGCACCGATTGACAACGATCGCGGACGAAACATGGCGCAGTCCCAGGGTCTCTGGCGCACGGCACATGAAGGCCGGCAGGTTCGTGCTTTTACCGTGGAAGAAAAAAACGGCGCCGTTGTCGTCAAAATCACCAGCCATCTGCCCTCAGTGACCGCCGATTGGTTCACGACCTACACCGTCCACAGCAGCGGCGATATTGTCGTGGAAGCCCGGTTTGCGCCGGCCAATCCCGAGCTGCCCAAACTACCGCGGCTCGGTATGCAGATGATTTTGCCGGCGGGATTTGACCGGATCACCTGGTTCGGCCGCGGACCGCAGGAGACCTACATTGACCGTCAAGACGCGCGGATCGGCCGTTACTCCGGCACGGTGCGCGAGCAGTTCTACTACGACTACGTCGAACCCGGCGAGAGCGGCAACAAGGTGGACGTCCGTTGGGTGGCGTTGACCAATCGGAAAGGAATTGGCCTGTTGGCCGCCGCCGATCCGGCGCAAAGTCTCAGCGTGAACGCGTCCCATCACACCACGGACGATCTGCAGACGGCGCATCATCCGTTCCTCCTGCCCCACCGGGATTTTGTCGTGTTGAATCTGGATTGGCGCCAACAAGGCGTGGGCAGCGACAACAGTTGGGGCCGCTGGCCGCATGATCCCTATTTGATCCCCTGCCGCGAACAGGGCTACCGCTTCCGCCTGCGACCGTTACAGACCGGCGACGACCCAGCCATCCTCGCGCGCCGGCAGATGCCTTGACTCGGCGGGGTAACGCTTACGGCGTGCGGTTCAAGTCGGCGAAGATTCGGTTGGCCTCCTCCAGCGTTTCTTTCGACCCGATGTCGAACCACAGGCCGGGGACCTGCCAGGTGTAAAACGGTGTGCGCGGATACAACCATTGCACCAAGCGCCCCGGCTGGTCTGGATTGTTGCCTTCGGCGATGTATTGCCGGATGAGCGGCAGCGTCGGGCGCGGGTAATAATACAGCGCGATGCCGGTCAGGGTGCTCGTTGGATTTTTCGGTTTTTCCTCGAAGAAAGTGATGCGCCCATCCGCGGCCACTGTGATCGCGTTGTATTTTTTGATTTCCTCGAGGTCGCCCACGTCATAGAGCGCCAGCACCGGCGCGTTGCGCTCGCGACAAACCCGCCCGAAGGCATCCAGTTTCTGGCTGAACAAATTATCGCCCGCGACCACGATGAGATCGTCATCCACCTGGTGTTGTTGCAACACGAAATGAATATCGCCAATGGCACCGAGCTTGTTGCTGTCGTCGGTGGAGCCGTCGTTGACGATGGTGAAAAGAAGCGGCGCGCTGCGGTACCCGTCGGCCCATTGCTGGAATTGATCCGCGAACTTGGCGTTGGTGACCACATACACCCGGTCAATCCCGCCGATGGGCGCCAGATTGTCGAGGACGTATTCAATCATGGGCTTGCCCGCCACGGGCAGCAGCGGTTTGGGTCGCGTCAACGTCAAGGGATACAACCGCGTGGCATAGCCGGCGGCGAGTACGATTACTTTCATGGGCGGGGATTAAGCGCCAACCCCCGGCGCGCGGCAACAGGAAATTGCACCAACGCGGCAGCGGTGCGGCTTTGGCGAAAACCAACAGTCTTCCCGTCCGGCTTTTCCGGGCTCTATGCGCGGACACCGGTTGCGTCGGGCGGGATCAAGGCGCGCCGGTCGGCAACGCCCGTCGGAAACCAAAAACGCCTTTGAGCCATGCCCAGGCGGCGCGCAACCCCACATCACGCATTCCGGCCAGTCCGTAGCAGTTTACCAGCTCGGCTTCGTGTCCACGATAGCGCGGCGGCAAACACATCAGGGTGCGGGTGTCGTCGTCCAGGATGACGAGCAGTTCCGAATAAAGCACGCCGCGGCCGATTTCATATTTGCCCTCCGGCAGTTCCTCGGATCGCGACGGAAAGACCAACCAGGGACGGTACTGCAGCACGAGCCGGCCCTGCGCGTTTTTCAGCAGCCGCCCGTAAGTGCGCACCGGCGTCTGCGCCAGCGGGCGGGCCAGAAACATTTTGTTGCCGGTGGCGGCGGGTACAAATCGCCGATGCCGGAACGTCAGCGTATCCCACACGAACACCGCGCCGAAGCACGTCAACCGAAACGACCAACCCGCGAGGCAATAACAGACCACGACGATGATCCCCGCCCAGACCGCGCCCACCCAGGGATTGATCCAGGCAGTAGCCGGGATGGTCGCCAGCAACGCGAGCCGCGCCGACTTGAGCGCCGCGTCCACCGTCGTGAAGGGGCTGAGCAGGATGAGCACATTGATGGTGTTGCCCACCAGCCAGACCACACCGAACACCAGCAAGGCCGCGGGAATCATCAACGCATTGTAAAGCCACGACAAATCCGCCGTCGCGAATCCCAGCGAACTCCACATCGCCGCCTCGGAGGACGGCTGGTGAAATATCGTGACCACAAACGGCACGAACGCGCCCGCCGCCACCAGCCCGCTGATCTTGTTTTCCAACGCCTCCAGAATGTCGAACGGCTTTTTCAACGTGGCAGGCGCGGCAGCGCCGAAGATGTCCTTGGCGGCCACAAGCCCGACCAGCAAGAGCGCGGGCACCCAAAATATCGGTTGGGCAAACCACGGCAAATTGGTGCGTTGTTCCACCGGGGTGCGATAATAATGCACCGCCCCGTAGGCGCTCACCCCCAGCAGCGGGGAAATCGCCACTCCCGTCACCGTGGAAAGGGCCTCGGCAAATTCCGCGCCCGGCAACTTGTTCCCCGCGACCCCATCCGCCGCCCGGATTTCCGGGAGGGGAAACAACAGGCTCAAAGTCAGCAAAAGCGGCAATATAAAACGCGGTTTCATGCCGGAAGAGTCGCGCACCCCGCCTGCGGTGTAAAGGGCCTTTCCGGGGCTGCGGGTAATTCTAGTAGCGGGCCCGTTGCCCGCAGAGGGGGTGAGGCGAAACGGCAACCTATCCCCATCCGGGATCCGGCTTGGCGGCGCACTGGCTGACCTGGGTGGAACTGAGTTCCAGGCCGCCGAGTGGTTCGAGAACGGCGTCGAGTTGTGATGCTGCGAGCCGCCAAGGGAACATTTTCATTGAGTTACCCAGGCAACATTCACATCGAGTTTCGACCAGCGCTGACCAAGGAATCTTGACATTGCGAGGCGGGAGCGAGATGTTCGGTGTAGTGTGTTTATCACGTCGCAAACCATGAGTCAGACCGCGTCCAAGATGGTCGTACGAATAGCTTCAATTCTAACGTTGGTCCCTTCACTGCTCGCTGTTTATTGGGCAGTTCGCATTGGGATTTGGAGCATCCAAGTTGGCGAATGGAAATCGTTGGCAGTGGCAAGTCTATTCGCAGCCATCCCGGCCCTTTTTGTCTGGGCATCGATTCAGGCCTGGCGGTGTAAGCGTGAGGGCATCCTTAGCATCTCGGCTGTATGGCTGTTGGCTGGTATTTCTGGCTTCATCTTTACCTTTGTTCTCTTCTTCCAAGAACCTTCACCGCAGGCGATAGTCGCCTTGATGATCTCCGCTGGCCTTGTTCTCGGCGGGTTGTTCTTGGAAAGACAAAACCCCTGTAACGATCCCCGTTGTTAGTTTTGTTCTTTTATCTTCTCGCGTTCAATGCAGGACCAGGCCTAGTCGGCTCTCTTTTTTAGATACAATAGGCATTCCTCGGCTATCCCGCGCAAGTTAGGATTATTTTCGTCCTCCCGGCATTTGGCCAAGAATTGTGTTACATCTCCCGCTAAGTCCGGCGTCGCTTTGGCAATTTGTGCCAGGGTCAACATAATCTCTGCCTTATTCTTCTCGCCTTCCTTGCTGAAGCGATCAATCAGGGCAAAAACTGATTGTCGACCAGATGCTTTGGATAGCTTTTGGATCACGCCAAACGCGACATCGCCTTCGGAAACTGTCAATTCACCAATAAGCGCTATTTCCTTGTCATTGGGCAACCGGGCTCGATCACCGTCTGTAGGTCTTCCTTGGGCGTTAAGTTGCTCATCCAAAGCGACGACTTTTGGATTCTCTGTCTTTATCTTGTCAACCGAAGTGTTATACGCCTCAGGATTAACAACCCTCAAGCTCTGTAATGCCATTGCTCGAAGGCTCGTCTTCTCCGAACTGGCTGCCAGTTCAGTTAAAATACTCGTCACCGCTTTCTCAGCGTGGAATCTAAGTCCCTCTACAGCGAGCATTCGCAGGCGATGGTTCGCAGACTGGTCAACAGCATATTTGCTCAACACGCCGACAGTTCCATGCCAATTCGTCAGAATCCGCAGCCGTATCATAGCCATTTCCTTTACTCGCTCTGAATTTGCTTGTTGCAGCAATTCACCCAATGCAGTCCCCCAGGCGCTTTGATCTTTGCAGGCTGCTACCCGCAATAAAAATACTTTCTCTTCGTCTGAAGCGTTAGGGTCCTGTACTTTTGCAAGGCTATACTCATCCGAGTGCTGAACCCTCAAAACGGTTGCTGGGACACGGTTCGAAAACATTGTTATGTTTGTTGTGGTTGCGCGCACTGACAGGATGCTACCGTGCATAACCCAACAAAACCAAGGCAGGATTAGCAAACCCAAGTGTTTTGCGTTTGACTTGCCGATTCGGTTATTTTTCAGGATTGTTTTCATATTGATATCAGTCACAACCGCACTCGGCTTTAATATCGATGTAATATTGAACACTATCCCATACGAGATTTTGATCTGCTTGAGACAAACATGTTCTTTGAAAGTTGACGACCTCCTCATAGTAAGCCTCCAGTTCAAGATTAGGCCAAGGGCACACGAGTGTTGTTCTGTTGCCGTTGTTGTACAACAATACTGATATCCCGGCGGCGTATCGGGCTGCAATTCCTTGGTTTGCGTGGACTTGCTCGTGTATCAGCGTCGATGCCAATAGATTTTCGCTGTCGAATGCCGCGGGTCCAATGGACACTAAGCCAATGACGCTTGTGGCTCCATAGTCGGGCAAGTTGGGGTCGTAAGAGGGGGAACCTAGAGCCCCAATACCGTATTTGTCTTCAACGAATCGGATAGCCTCTTGATACATTCCTTGGGATATTAGGTAGTGAAATCCAGAAATCACAGTCAGTGAATTCGAACCGAAGGCAACCTCATTGCATTTCACTCGAAAGGTAACTGTCTGGTCTTGGAGATACGGATCGGTGGCGCAGATGTTCTGTACCCCTTCGTGTTTTGGTCGATAGGTTGCGCCCCAATACCGATTGTTGGAAACATCGTAAAGCAAGGGCCCGCCGTAGAGTTGACCTTTGTCAGGTGTATCTGGGTTGATCGATGCCATCTCTACATAAAGGCTGAGACCAGGAACATTGGGAACAACCGTCACAAACATCTCAACTACGCGGGGACTACTCAGAACGGGGTGAAAATCACAAAGATTTGCGATCGGACCTGCTGGCCTAATTTCCAATGTTGCACTTTCCGGAACGACTATTCTGATTACCTTACTAGAGCATCCTGCGGTAGCTTGCACCATGTGAACGCCCCTTTGCGATAGGTCCACATCCACAGCTAGCCGATTGGTGCAATTCCCTGTAAGTACTGTTCGGTGACCACCACTTATTTGCCAACAAGATGGCAGATTAGTGCAAGACTCCTCGGGTGCCACCGACGGGCACGAAGTGGCTGTCACGCGCAGCCAACGATCCACAGCGTTAGTCGTACGTGGGCATGTGACGTAGGTAGGAAGCTCGTCCGGCCCGACACGGGAAAGGCCTTCAGGGGTAAGGTCTGTAACGGCAAACACTTTTAACGTCGCGCTGTCGAAACAATTTGTATTTACGGTCGAGCGAGCAATCACCGTCCAGCTACCGCAGTTGGTGCCGGCAATGACCGTGCTCCCATTCACATAGGGCCCGCCCGGTTCGCTGGGGCTGACTTCCCACGTCACCTCCCCGCAGGTGTTCGTCAGCGTGAATGACGCGACGCCGCACGCGCAGACGTTGGTTTCCGTTTCGACGATGTCCACATTCACGACGGTGAAATTGGTGCTGATGGAAACGAGCCCGCCGCCAATCCACTCGTTGAAATCGCAGGGATTCCGATTCCGCCATTCCCCATAGAACGTCACGCTCCCCGAGCCGCAATTGGTGGGCGTGAACCGCACCGCCATCCCCGACCCCGACCCGGAATAACCCGGGTAGCTCAACACCCACCAGTTGGTGATCCAGCCCGGGATACACCGGTCCTTTTCGTCCCAATTCTCCTCGGGACACTGAACCACGTGGTTATACGGCGGGCAGTTCGTCGTTGCCAGAGCGCATTCGAAGCGGTAGACGATGGCGTCGCTCCGGCGCCAGTCCTCCACGGGCCAAATGCTAATCTCCCCACCCAGACACATGGGGGATTCCGGTGAAAAGACCACGTTGGTGTAGGTCATCCAGCCGGTGGGGCCTTGCAGGATTTCGCACCAACAGGGGTCGCACTCCTTTCCCTGAATCGGCGGGTTGTCAATGTTTTGCGCCTTGGCGCGCAAAGGCTCAACACCCACGCGCAATGCCACTGCCGAGGCGATTCTTTTCATGGCTCTCTCGCTTCAAATTCAAGCCGCTCCTGCTTCTTTTCCACCCGCTCATATCCCCGTGGGGCGGCCCGGCCGCCCCCACCGCCCCCACCGATCTGCGATAGCATCTCGCGCCTACACTCAGGCAACGACCCGCAGCGGCAATCCAACGGCACCGACAAGCCGCCTCCACCGACGCAGACAGGATGCGCCCCAAACGGAAGCGCCCCCCCCACAATAACGGGATCAGCGGCTGCCCGTCACATCTTCCAAGCGAATCCAATCCATCCCGACACCGGTCGAGTTGGCGCCACTGTGGCGCAGCCAGACCGTGATGCTCGTTACCTTCTCCGGCAGAGTGATGTTCTTGATCTCCAGGCCGGGCCCGGCTTTGTCCGTGGAGCGTTTCTCCCACTGGCCCTTGGTCGTGACGCCCGGGCCGTACAGGACGACACGGCCAGCGGCGGGGCCTTTGCTGCCATCCGGCAGTGCCGCCACGCCCGCCAATTGGTTCGTGGTTAGCCCTTGGCCGCTAGGATAATCATAGGCGGCGTGGAACGAGAAGGCCCATTCATTCGTACAGGCGTCCATCTGGAGGGTGTTCAGCCGCACTTCCACCTTGTAGGTGTGCCCGGGTTTCAAACCGAGAAACCGCCGCCAAACCCCTCCCTGAACGCCTGCCTTCGTCGTTTTGAGGATTTGGTAGAAAGGCTTATCCCACGAATCGCCGCGCACGCGCATGTCCACGTCTGGTTTTATCCCCTGTTCGCAGTTGAAGGCAGCGGCATTCGTGCCTTCCGACCAGCTGCTCCAGTTCGGCGCGATTCCCATGTAAAACGGAAAAGTGTCCAATTCCTCTTGAGCATTCGTAGAGATAGCAACGCCCGCTGGTGGCGAGTAGGCTTCGCCTCGCTTGCCTATTACCCAAGGCGCAGAAAAAATCCTTCTTTCACTGGGCTTTACTTCATATACACAATTTGTCGCATGTGGAGAGAGCGCCTCAGGACCACTTATGATCGTATCGTATTGCTCCCCCGGAATGATCCAATACAGACTCACTTGCTGTTTCTCAGCGTCATACGTTCCACTGACCGACAACATGGGCTTGGGAATTGCAAAACCCTTGTCGGTTCCGGAGAAGCAATAACGAAACCCAACCGATGGCAATGTTAGCGTATTCCCCGTAACCTTCACGAATTGAGGACGAGGTTTAAGCGGCCTTCCCCAATTAAACAGATCGGAGCCGCAGACCTCATCCGCCAGCCGATTCAACACCACTTCAGCAGATTCTCCCTGCGTCGTAACGATCGAGACGAATCCCGCATATATTGGCACAATCTCCATTAAGCTCACCGTCCCTCCGTTGGCGATGCCGTTTAGCGTAATCTCCATTTTTGGCATTGTGCCACCTTGAATCTCAAAAGAGAACGCCGCAAACATCAACAACGCTAAGATGCCGAGTATTATGTGACGGAATCTAAGTTTTCGGTTAAACCTCTTCATGAAAAAAGCATTACCATGGTGGACATGGGGTAAAAGGAGTTCCTTGGTTCTCGCAACTCTTTGCTGGATAATCTTTGTTTACAAGTTCGTCAGCGGGGCGAGCCCAACTGGAATCCCAAGCAGGTGCGGTCCGACAATTCTGTGAAGGTCCACTTTTTGTTACGACCCATCTGGTCGGCGTCGTGGGTTCTTGCGTTAGGTGCCAAGTGCGTAAGATCAGACAATTGTGTTTCGTGGTCTTGAACAAAAAAACATTCTCGCCGCCGTTAAAGTAGCAGGTACCCACCCAATTGGTATTCCAGTAATACTCGTAATGGCCTGGCCGATAGAGCGGCCAGCCAACGCCGCCCACGCAATTAACGCTCACCGAGTTCCCACATTTATCGGTCGAAGGGGATGGATCATTAAAATTGTCATACAGGCACTCCTGCTGCGGAATATGGCTGCTGTATATTTCTTTTTCTTCGTCAGCCTTCAGTATGATTGTTTTTGATGAGGCGCCGGCTGAGACCGTGAACGTCACAGGTCCGTTTAGAAGTTCTGCTTTGTTGACCTTGTGGCGCAGTTTGTCAATTTCAATGCCTCCAGTAAATGTCCAGCAGTCCGGCAACTGGTCTGTGGGGAGTTCGGGGCACGAACTCGCGGTCACGATCACATCGCCACTATCACATGGACAGACCCAATAGGTTGGCGGGTCTGAACCGGACTCTAATCCCCCTTGATCCGGCGGAAGATCCGGAACCAGGCTGGCTACGGCCACCACGGTGAAATTGGTGCTGATGGAAACGAGCCCGCCGCGAATCCACTCGTTTTCATTCCAGGGCTTCCGATGCCCCCATTCCCCATAGAACGTCACGCTCCCCGCGCCGCAATTGGTGGGCGTGAACCGCACCTCCACCCCCGGCCCCGACCCGGAATAACCCGGGTAGCTCAACACCCACCAGTTGGTGATCCAGAACGGGTCGTACCAACGATCGTCGTACGGATTCCCCGCGGGACACTGAATCACGTTGGTCGTCGTCAGGCAGTTTGTCGTTGCCAGAGCGCATACGGTGCGGGTGACGATGGGGTCGCTCCGGCGCCAATCCACCTCGGGCGAAATACGAATCTCAGCACCCAGCCACATTGCCGTAATCCGCGAGCGGGAGGCCGTCCTTCAACCATTGATAGCGCATCGCCCCGCCCGGGGCGGACACCGTGAACACGGCATTGGCCCCGTGCGCGATCGCCTGATCCGCAGGCTGGGCCGAGATCGCCGGGACGGGAATGGCGGTGACGGGATCAGGCTGGGCAAGAGCCGGGCGGGCGGCGGCGGCGAAGCAATTGGCGGCCAGCACCCAGCCGAGCAGCGGGTTAAATTGAAGGGAATTCGGTTTCATCGTTGGCGACAATTTGGCGGCCAAGCGCGGCGGCGTGCGGGCACCGTCCACCGGAACTGAACGTTGAGGCGGGGATAAGGGCTGGGGGTATAACTCTCGCGGGCGAGGGGAACACGTCCGTTCGACTCGTCGAACCTACCGACCTTTGACGGCTGTCTTCCATTCACTGCAATCCTCCGAAACTCACGCTGTGTAAGGTTCGGAGTACATGTAGCGTAATGCCCGGGAAAGTCAATCTTTTTTCCAGGAAACCCCGGTCAAACGCCTTTGAGTTCACTCACCAACGGCTGCAGGGACGCCTTGGCGTCGCCAAACAACATGGGGTGTTGTCTTTGTAGAAGAGTAGGTTCTCGATGCCGGCGAAACCCGCCGCCAGGGAACGTTTGAATACAATGACGGTCCGGGTGCGTTCCACCTCGATGATGGGCATGCCGTAGATCGGGCTGTTCGGGTCCTCGTGCGCGGCGCGCCTTGCCTCCTCCGAATTTCCCTTCCGCCGGCCCCGCGGCGACGCCCAATGATTCAGCCAGCGACAACCGTGATGCGCAGCCAACAAATCCGAGCAAAATCGCTGGCGGAAGAAACGTCCGGCTCTCCGGCCCGGCGGTCAATCATCATCGTCGTCCAGTTTGGTGATCGCCCATTCGGGATAAGGTGTTTGCGACCCTTTCATGGCGTGCCAGAGAATGCGGTTGAACAAATCCTCCGGGCAGGCATCCACGATGTGCAAGGGTAACTTGGCGGAGGCGTAGGCGTTCTTCCGCAGCAACGGATCGTGAATGGCCTTGGGATCGGGATTCATCTCGTCCAAGGGCACGTTGTTGGCCACAGATTGGAAGGGGGTAAAGTCCGGGATGTCGGTGAAACAATCCGTCATGGGTGTGGCGGTGGCGTCGAGTTGATTCATCGGCGGCAGCCCCAGCATCAGTTCCATGGTGCGCAACAGGCTGGTTTGATTGTATTGCGTGCTGACCACCGCGCCCCGTTTGGTGTAGGGGCTGATGACATACGCGGTGGTGCGATAACCACTGACATGATCCCAGCCGTTTTGCGGATCGTCTTCGATGGCGAAGATACATGTCTCCTTCCAGAACGGGCTGTGACTGAGCGCCTCCACAATCTGGCCGAAGGCAAGATCGTTATCCGCGACATGCGCGGCCGGCGTGGGGGAGCCTTTGCGGGTGCCGCTGGTGTGATTGTTCGGCAGGCAAATGATGATGAAGTTCGGCAGCTCGCCGGCTTTTTCATATTCGCGCAGTTCCTTGATGAACTCGCGGGCGCGGAAAACATCGGGAATGTCCATATTCCAACCCACGGTGTTGGTGCAAAGATAAGGCCGAATGGTTTCGATGGTGGGCCGGCTCCAAATGCGGATTTCGCCCGCGCCCGTCGTAAACTCTTGCCAATGATCCGCAAAGCGGATCGGTCCTTTGCGTTTGGGATCCGTCCAGCGCACTTCCGAGACGGTGAACTCACCGTAGATTCGCAGCGTTTTGCCGTGTGCGAGCACGTTGTCCCAAATGAACCCAGCGGGCGAATAGGCCAGCGCGTCCACGTCGTCATCTGACATGCCGTCGGGGTAACTGCGCGGGAACCCGGCGTACAAACGTTCCATGTAATCGGTGGAGATGCCGGTGTCGGTCCATTGATGCCCTTCAGCGCTGAGAATGCCGGAGCAATAGGTGTTATCGAGCAACACAAATTCGCGGACCATCTTGTGCTGATTCGGCGTGATGTGCTCCCCGAAAATGCACAACGACGGATCGCCGTTGCCTTCGGGGATGTCCCCATGCACCTGGTCGTAAGTGCGGTTTTCCTTGATGATGTAAACCACGTGCTTGAACACGCTCGGCTCCCCCACCCGCTCGGGCACGGGACGCGGTGGTTGGTTGGGCCGCGCCGGGCGGCGGGCTTCCCGCAGCAACCCGTAGCGCATGTTCCCAAGAGCCACGTCGGTGTACGGTCCCAGTTCGTGTTTTTGCGGACACGCCACCAACGACAAGGTGCCGAAGTACTGGTGCGAATTGTATTTAACCGCCTCGCCGGGTTGGAACCGTTTGGTCGAGCCAATGCCTTTGATGTTGGCCACGCACAGCCGGTCGAGCGCGGGATGATACACAATGCCGCCCGGGAACCAGCCCACCGGCACCAGGCCGCGCGGCTTGGAGTCGCCCGCCGTGAAATCCACCACGGCGATGGCGTTTTGGGTGCCGTTGCAGACGAACAATTTTTTGCCGTTCGGTGTAAACGTCAGCGCGTTGGGCTGGGCGCCGAACAAATCCGCCGGATTTTGGCGCATCCAAATGGTTTCCACGATTTTGTCGGTGCGCGTGTCCAGCACGCTAAGCGTGTCGCTGCCGGTGTTGGCCACGACGAGCCAGCGGCCGTTGGGGGAAACGGCCATGGCCGTGGCATGCAAACCGGTCAGGATTTCCGCTTGGGCGTTTCCGGCGGGGGCTTGAGGGGTAATATCAATCACTGACACAGACCCTTCGCTCGCGATATGCCGCACGGGATCTACGCGCACCAAGGTGCCGCGCCCCGCCGGGCCGGTGAGGCTATCTGCCTCGGGGCGGCGTCCGCCCCAGTTGCTGACGTACGCTTTGCCGCCCACCAACACCACGTCATAGGGCGCCACGCCCACGTCCCAGATGCGCAAAAGTTTCCCCGTGGCCGTCTCCAGTTCCAGCAAGCGATTCGAAAGATTCCCGCAGACATACAGCCGCTGGCCGTCCGGAGACACCGCGAGTCCCGATGGAATTTCCGCCTTGCGCCGGGGCGCGTTGGCCGGCGGCAACGGCAGGGTAAACAGCCCCACCACGTTGGTGCCGTTTTCCACGCCGAACACTTTGATGCTCCCGTTGACATTGGCGAAATAGATGCGCCGCCCATCTGGGGAAAACACGAGGCCGGTAAAGCTGACCTGCCCTTCCTTATCCGGCTCCAGGATGCGCTCGGATACGGTTTCCGGCGCGGTGGCGAGTTCTTTTTCCGAGGGCAGTAAAACCCGCTGACGAATTGCGCCGGTGGCGGGGTCCACCACCACCAGTTCCTTGGTTTTCCCGGCCGTCACAAGCAACCGGCCATCCGGACTGAGCGCAATCACTTGCGGCCGCATCCCGGGCAGCTCGACCTGCTGGCCCGCCGGCGTCAGAATCTGATTGGCCGGGGTGTACCAGCGGTTCGTGCCCAACTGACCAACTGTTTCAGTAGTGCCTTGGATGGCGGTCCGCTTGGGCACGCGCTGACAACTTGGGGTGAGCCCGAGCACCATCACCAGGAGAACGACCAACCGGAAGCATGAATTCTGAGCCTGCATCATGCAGGGAGCTTACCATCCGGCGCGCCGTCCGGGCAACGGTGCATTTTAAAAAATCAATCACGGTTAAACACCCCCCGAGCCAGCCGGAGCCCGTGTGGGCCGCAGACGATTTAACTGATCAGAAGCGATTTTCCGCTACTCGATTCGGCGACCTTCACCAGTCGTTATGGTCGGGCCGGGGTCACCACGCGATAGAAGCGATGCGGATCTTCACTGAACTCAAGGGGGATGGAGAAGTTGCGGGTGGCCTGGTCGTTTACAAGATTGGTCAAGACGTTCCAGGTATCGGCCGCCAATGCGGTCTTGAACAAAACGCTGTAGGTGCGGTTTGAAACCGCCAGGAATTCCAAGGCAAGCCCAGTGTCGGTGGTGTGAACCGTCAATTTCAGCGTGCTGCCCGGGTCATTGGGATGAGTGCCCGCCAGGTATTCCTGCCAGTTGGTCAGGCCATCATCGTCCGGATCGGCGTCCGCGTCCGGCACGAAAACCTGGGTGCCGTGGGCCAGTTCCCAGGCATCGGGTAGACCGTCGCCGTCGGCATCGCCGTCGTGGTTGAGTCGGCCGGGGGTTGGGGGCGCGGCAGCCCAATTCAACGGTTCGTTGCCGTAGGCCGGCGACTGGAGACGTTGCAGCGACGGGCCGGTGCCATCCGCCGCCACCGGCCACGGGGCGCGGTCACGGTAATACACCGCCTCGAGAGTGACGTAAGGGACGAGACCATTGGCCCGCGGAGTATCCGGCGACTGCAGTTCGAGATTCTCACCGCGGTTCCGCAATTTGCCGGCGTAGGGGCCGAGAATCTGAACCTCGGAAGGCACGCCGTACTTGACGCGAAAGTCGGCAGGATTGGTCGCGACGATCAGCAACAGGGCGTTCGGGGCCAGCGTGATATTGGTGGGGAAGACATACCCCAGTCCGGCAAGTTTCCAAGTGTTGCTCGGGTTCTGCTCGTCAAACAGGCTCACCCACGCCGGGCTGATATTGAATAATTCGACGAATTCATCGCCCGCCACCTCCGGATGATAATGGATTTCATTGATGACGACCGGGCCGATGCGCGGCCCGGGATTGGCCGCCCCCAAGGACAAGGCACTTTGCAGGGGATAAAACTCATCGCCCACGCTGTTCACAAAGCGCCCAAAACTCACGCCCCGCAAGGCGGCCCCCAAATCTACTCCGTGACTGTAACCGATAAAATCTCCCGCGCGCGTGGCCGCAAAGAGGTGCACCTGTTCGCCAGTGGAATCGAGGGCAAAACTGCCGCCCACACCCGGAGTAGGATTGAAGTCGTTTTCATCGAAGACCAGGTAACCGCCCGCCGCAATGGTGGTGTTATCGGGCATGCGGTATTTCCTCGGTTGGGTCGGGTCATCGCTTAAAAACCAGCCGCTGAGGTCCACCGCATCGGCCGTGGGATTGAAGAGTTCAATGGCATCCAGTTGGGGCGGAATGGGCCGGGTCAGGATCTCATTGATAACAATGGGCGGGACCGTCGGCGGCGGATCGTCAGCGCCGGGGGACCCGCCCGGATGGGTGCTGGCCCGCCAATTGGCGCCGTCGTCTGGTGTCGTCGCACCGGCGGGATTACGCGGTACCAGGGAGAAGTCGGCGATGTCCGGCAGCACCGGCCACGGCAGGCGATCGCCGTAGGTCACGGAAAACACGGTGGCGCCGAGCGGATGGGAAAGCTGGAGTCGTTCGCCGGCGTTGTCCAGTTGGCCCGTGTAGGCCCCCTGCACCGCCACCCCGGGATATTTTACGGCGAAGGCAGCCGGGTTGCGGACCAGAACAAAAAACTGTCCAGGACCAAGCAACGTGCCGTTGGTGAAGGTGAAGGTTATTCCGCGGGTAAAGGTCAAGCCGGACAAGTCGAGGGTGTTGGTCCCCGTATTTTTCAACTCGAGAAATTCGAGGTCGTTGCCGCTGATCGCGCCCAAGTTGGGCGGATGATACATGATCTCCGTCAACGCCAGCCTGCTGAAGTCCTGGGGGGGATGGAAAGTCGCCTCAACCAGTGCGCTCCAATGGCTGCCGCTGAGAACCCGGGCGCTTACGGTTGTTGGCCCGCTAAACGGGATGGGGAACTCATAGGTCTGGGCCGTGGCCGCCACATTTCCGGAACCGTATTCGCGCGGGTCCGAGCCGTCGAGAGTGTAAACAATGGCGCCACCGGCGTTGGGATTCGTGAGCGTCAATTCAAAGCCGAGGGGCACCGCACCGCCCAACTGGCTGAACTGCGGCGGATCAATCGCCGGATAAAGATCGGCGGCCCGCAATCGGGAAAGGGTCAAGTCCCCGAGTGTCGGGAAAAAGTTGGTATACAGTTTGTGCAACTCCGGCACCCACCACTCGTCCCGCGTGAACGTCCGCCCGTGACCGGGGTTCGGTCCGATGGTGAATTCACGCGCATCCCCCCAGCGGGCCGACTCGCCGACGATGGCCCGATCAATCCGGGCGGCCAGCCGCTGCAAGCGCGCGGTGTTGTTGCTGGCAGTGAGCGCGCCCTGGTTGAACAAATGCTTTTGCACGCGATCTCCAAAAAGCCGACGAAACTCAGGCCATGCGCGCAATTGGGCATAGATGCGAGCTGGCGTGTTGTTGTTATTTACGTCCACCCGGTTGCGGGTGACCAATTGATCCAGAACGATTTCCTGATCCCACGGCAGGAAAATCCATTTGGTGGCGGGCGTGCCGGTGCGGGGATTGGCCCGGCGATGGGCGGCATACCAGTTGTGATGCGGCCAGTCTTCCGCCTCGCCCAGAAAATGAAGCAGCATGTAATCAATGAGATTCTCGACCTCCACCTGTTGTTGCACCGCTTGGTAGGCGGCTTCGCTGGTGACGCCGGCATTGACCAAAGCCATCATCGCGTTCCAGTCATCCGCCGAGCCATCCAACAGCTCGGTAAAGTCCCGCAGCACATCCCAATCGTTTTTGAGACCGCCCAAGTGCGCCGCAAAGAACGAGGCATCCAGCCGCTCCGTGGGGTTGTAAAGCCCCCAATAGAGTCCGTTGACATAAAGGTGAACAAAGTCGCCGCGCCCGGCCAGATGCCCCATGGCGCGGAACGATTCCTTCATCCACACGTCACGCAGATAAAGCGAGTCTTCGGGCCGGTAACGGGTGCCCACGCCGCCCGGGATCGGGGTGAGATCCGAATAACGAGTCGGCCAGGCATCGGTAAAACAGGCACGCAGAACGATATTATCAAACTGGCTGACCTCGCCCGGGAACCAGGCGTAGTTGAGTTTCGAGGGGCCATATCCGGCTTTGAACTTCAGCCGAAAGGCGTGTTTGGCCAGGCGGTTGTTATCCCGACTGGCATTGCCCTGCATCTGAACCGCACAGTTGATCTGGAACCCGGTGGTATTGTCGCCGTTGAACAGCTCGGCCGAGGCCGCCCGCTCCCAGCCGGGGCCGCGGCGGGTGGCATCCACATAAATGCCGGTGGAGGGATGCCAGAAGGCCTCGTGGTCGCTGACCAGGGACAGCGTGGGGATGGCCCGTAAATCTTGGGGTAACGTCGCGCCGTATTGCGGATGGTTGACGACCTCGGGATCCATGGCGTAGTCAGCGGGATAGCCGGCCTGCCAGACGGTTGGATAACCCGGTGGGTTGCCGGGTTGCTGAAGAACATCGGACAAAAACAAATAAGTTTGGGTCTCCGCTTCACTGGCGATGTGATTAGTCAAAAAGGCCGCCGCCCGAAGCAAGGTGGTTTTGGTGACGGGCACGGGAGCGGTGTAGAGCGAGCCGTTGGTGGGCGAGGGAATGCTGCCGTTGGTGGTCCAGTAAATTGACGCACCGACGGTCGCGGAAGTAATCGCCACCGTAAAGGAAGTGTCGTAAAAACCGCGGCTCACACTAAACTGCGTTTCGGCCACCAGCCCAACGCTGCCCGCGCCATTGTTGGTTCCCGGCGTGGGCAGCGCGAAGTAACGAACCGCTTCCGCACCGTTGATCAGCCCTTCCAGTTCCGGATGGATCAGAAAATTCGCATCCCCGGCACTGATGTTCAATCCGTGGATGGCGAGCACATTGGTCCCGCTGACCAGCAATCCGGGGGCGTTGGGCAGGTTGATTTCCTCCGGCACAAGTGATTCAACCTCGGAGCGCGCGGCGGTGGCGGTGGAATTCCAGGCGGGTAACGCCGGCGCATTGCGCGAAGCGATCAGGTGCCCGTTAAGATAAGCCAGGAAACCGTCGTTGTAACGGAGGCGAAGCTGCAAGGCGTCAAACTGGTCGGGCTGCGCCACCGTAAACGGAATTCGGACATAGGCTGTGGCGTTGCGGTCAAACATGAACGCCGCCAGACCGTTCGTGGCGGATTCGACCGACAAGGCATCCACCCGCAGCGCATTAAGGAACACGCCGTAGGAATTATTACTAGGCGGTACCCGCCGTCCCGACAACACCACTTGGCCGGCGGCGTCAGCAGGGGCATCAAAGATGAATCGGTATTGCTCATTCGCGACCGGATGGACCGAACCATTGAAAGTGTAATCGTCCGCCACCAGCACGCCGTTGGCATACCAGTCCGCGACCCGGTTGCCGGTGCTGCCGGTGTCAAAGGACCAGACGGTAAACCGATGCGTGCGACCGGGGGCAAGACCGGCAACCGTCAAATCCAGTCCGCCATTGCCGGTGGAATCGGTGGAAAACACAAAATCGCGCAACAACAACGATTCGGTGAACGCCTCCTTATTCACCGGGGTGGTGCGATGGCGGTCATCATAACCGTAAGGGGCCGTGTTCGAGAGGGTCACGGTGATGTTGCCGATCACGCGCGTCGTGGCCTGGGTCTGGATGGCGCTGGCGGAAACATTCGAGTTGATGAGGAAGGCGGTAAAACCGGCTTGCGTTGTTTCCCCGGTATTCTGGCGATCGCCAATGTCAATCGCCAGCAACGGGGTGGCCACCGTCCCGACGGCGAAACCAACGGGCGCGTTGGCCAGCCACCAGGCCGTATCGTCGAAGGTGCGCTCCGTCCAAACCAGCCCCAGGGAGTTGTCCACCGGCACGAGCACCCGGGCCGCGGCGCCGGTGGCAACCAGCGTGGTGCGCGCGGATTGGAGTTCCAAGCCGTAGGAAACATTGTAACGTTGCGGCGGATAGGCCGGGGCAAACTCATGGGCAACCGTGGCGCCATCAGGCTCGACCAAGGCGAGGTACTCCCCTTGATTGGCCAGTCGGAAATTTGTGTGCAACGGATCTCCGGCCACCGCCCGATCTTTTCCGGAAGCGAACACCACCAAGTAACAGCGTGGCGGGAGATTTGTGGCTGGAAAAGTCCATTTGCCGAGATTGTTTGCGGTATCCGTCAGATGCCAGCCGGCCAGATTGACGGTATTGGTGCCGCGGTTGTAAATCTCGATCCAGGCCGGACTTTCACCATCTTCGTCCGCCAGCAAACCGTCATTGGCCGCCAGGAATTCGCTGATACGCATTTGGGCGGTGGCCGGCGTGATCGCCAAGGCGAAGGCGAGCCACAAGACCAGGAGTCCGCCCAGTCTTCCGTGGCTGATCCGCAATAGTCTTTGTTCAGGCACCAGACAGAAATCGCCGGGTTCAGCGGCCTTATCCCAATTCCATTCTCACACGTCCGCCCCGCTCACCCACGCACAGGGTAAGGCCTGTCCCCCGGACAATCAACCCCTGCCCTCCCCGCTCCCGGAAGGCGCGCCCTACCTCATCCCGGCGACCGCGCCACCGTGAAACAAAACGGGGCCGGCCATGCGCCCACGCATGTTCTCAGTCGCCGGCAGCGGCGCGCCAAGTCACTGCGGGGTGATAAACAGCCGATAAAACCGCGCGTCGAAGCCATCCGCCGCGGCATCCAAATGGATCAGGGTGTGGCCAGTGCCCTTGAGCGGCAGCGGCGTGAGATCGTTCCAGTTTTGGAAATCAGTCGTCCACTGCGGCTGATACTGCCATCCGGTTTCCGAGGGCCAACTGAGCTGCAGACCGCCGCCGACGCGGGCGAGGTCCAAGCGGGGAGCGCTCAACGGCGGCAGCGGCATGAGATTGCGCAGGCCGACATTGCGCCGATCCGCCCCGGTGGCACCGGTAGTGAACATCCCGTAACCACGGCTTTCTCCGGGCGCCAGCGTTAGTTCGCGGTTGGTCCAGTAATCCAAAGGGATGGTCAGGGATAGCGCGGTGGTGGTGGTGTTGGAAATGACCACCTGGACCGTGGTGGCGGGTGCGATGTTGCCGATGGGCACCGCGAAACTGCCGACCGCCGACGAAATATCGTAGTCATTGATCGGGACGCCCTCCACCAGCAGGTAAAGCGCCACGCCGGCCACGGCTTCGGTTTCGTTGTAAATCCCGTTGCCATTCGCATCGTGGAACAGGGTGTCGGTGAAGAAATAATTGGCCCCCGACCGGCCCAGATCCATCGTGTAATACCGGCGGTAATTTGACGCGGCCCAATAAAAATAGCCATTGCCGATCTCCCGCAGGCTGGCATCGCACATGTTCAGCCGATGCCCTTCGCTCTTCCACCAGCCGACATAGACCGCCTCCGCATCGGGATAATCAGCGGCGATATTTTCGGCCGCCTGATTCCAAACATAGCCTTCCGCCGTCAGGCGATCCCACGGCTCGGGTTGTGTCACCGGATCATAATACGTGCTGCCGGGAACGGTCTCGTGCTGGAAGACGTTATTCCGGGCCATATCCTCGCTGTGATGCCGCGCCGCCAGGGTCAGATAGTGATTGGGCGCCAGCGGCCCGGCTGTGGCGACCACATCCGTGTAGTCGGTGCCGCGCAATTGATTTTCACTGGCCGTATCAAAGCGCCCGCGATTGGCATGCCAGCGGATGGCTTCCTCCACCCCGGCGGGCACGCCATCGCCGGTGTACTGGGTTTGAGCCGCCACCGGCATCGGCTGTCCCCCGATTAGGACGCACAACAACAGAACGCCACATGATGAAATGTTAGGTTTCATGGCCGCCGGATTTATAGCAGAAAAACCGCACGAGCAACGCTGTTTTATCTTCCAGCCTTTTCGGAATCACGGCACCTCAGCCGGCCCGGCACAAGAAATTTTCCTGCCCCCAACCCCGTCAATCCGCGCACCCGGAGGCGGATTGGTGTGTCGCTCCCACTTTCCTGAGCCATGGGAACGACCGGCCCCCTATTCACGCATTCTTCAGAGACGCTGGCGGGAAAACTGGGGAGCGACTCAAGGCGCTCATTGTTTGAAGGTTTCCCGGACGGCTGGGGTTTGCCGCGCGGCGGGATCAGTGCGGATCCGCTGCTCTTCCGCGGCGATTTCCTTCACCATCAACTCGAGCAAGCCCTGCGTGACGTGGTGGTAAATGTCCACTGTCGGCCCGCCGCCCAACACCGCGCCCAGCAATCCGCCGCCCCGCAACATGGCGTTCTGGTAGGCTTCATTCACCTTGGCGGCGGCGCCCGTGCGTTGCACGATTTCGAGCATTTGAGGGACGAGGTTTTGTCCTTCGGCGGTTATGAACGCGCGCACGGCGGCGTCCGGGTCGCCCTGCGCCACCGGCGCCGGCTCCGCGAGTTGCAGCGCGGCAATGGTTTTCTGAAATAACCTAGCCGTTTCAGGCACCGCTTGTTGGGCCGTGCGGTTCATCGCCTTAAACAAGGTTTCCGCCCGTTTCCGGTCCAGCACCGTCGCACCAGCCGGCATCTGAATGACCACCGGCGAGCCTTCCACAAAACTGGTGGCCGCCGCGAGTTTGTTGGAAGCCGCCGTCACCCCTTGGGCGAGCGCTTCCCGAATGGCTTGCATCTGCGTGGCGCGCACCACCGCCGGATCGCGCTCGGCGGGCTTGGCCGGCGTTGTGGCGGGCAACGGAATCAGTCCGGGCACTGCGGGGGCGGCGGAGGGCACGGGTTGCAGCCATTGCCCCTGGGCATTGTAATAATTCGTGGTGAAAACCGCATTCGTAACCACCACGTAATTGGTGACCACAACGACGTTCGTGGCGCGCACGTAATTGGTGACGATCTGCATGAACGCCGGTTTCGTATCCAAGACCGCCGGCGGCGCGGCGGATGCCGGGGCGGCGGGCGACTCCGCCGGCGCTGGCGCCGGAGCGGATTGGCCGGTTTGCAGGGAGCGCAGGAGTTCACTCAACGTTTGCGCGGAGGCAGCGGCGGTGCCGGCCACCACCGCGAGGCAGACAAAAAGCGGTTTCATAGGCACAAAATAATTTCGTTGCGGAAGATGGTAGCATACGACGCAAGCCCCGCCATCCCTACATCGCCCCACACTCGGGAACCCACTTCTCACCATGACTAGCTGAATTTGAATCAACATTGAAAAAACAGGCGGCAAGTGATTGATTATCAGTTCAAATCCGTAAATCTACCTACTGTTCTCGACAATTTGTCGGGTACATTTCTGTTGAAAGTGTAAACCAAGCCGACAGTTTATTCACTGAATGTGCTAATAACGCAATCCACTCCCAATCAACATGTTACATCTGGTTTAATCCGATTAACACAATTAAACCCCAAAAAATCGTAAGGTAAATCTTACAGTTTTGGCGCTGTGAGTTATTGCTGGGTTAAATTCTATACATTCGCAATTGATTGTTAATGAGGATGTTACAGGTTGTAAAATGAGTGTCTTCATATTTGGCACCCGTCGTGCTTTTACATCGGGAAAGTGGGCGACGTATTGCTGTCGGCTGGGTTGTCGAAGGGGCGATCTCTCCGCTTGAGTAAAAAAACCAAAAACACACAAAGAAGTATGAAAAAACTATTAGTAATCACTGCAGCCGGAGTAATGGCTGCCTCAACGCTGCTGGCCAAAGAAATGCCAGGTCAGATTCAAGTAGGGTATGAGGGGACCCAATATGGCATTTACCAATCGGGTCGGGGCGGCGAATTCACCCTCCTGCCCACGAATCCTGAGGGTTGGCTTGATTTGTCAGGTTACGTCACTGGTACCACCTCGGACATTGGCCTGGAAGGGACCTTCCAAACCTTTTGCCTTGAAGGAAAAGAAATCATCTATCCCTACGGCGATACGTCAAACGGGTACATCTACGACGCGGTCATCAATGCGAATGCCGTCGAAGGTGGAGTTGGCCCAATCGGGGATCCCCTCTCCAAAGGCACCAGCTGGCTCTACAGCCAGTTTGCCAAGGGCGAACTGGACGGATACAACTACGGCGCCGGGCGCGCAAACTCAGCCGTCGCTCTTCAGAATGCGATTTGGTGGCTGGAGGGCGAAGGTCCCGATGGAAACGCGGTAGCCTATGATGTCAATAACACATTCATGAAAGCGGTTGCGGGTGTATACGGGGAAGACGGCGCCAAAGAAGACGCCGACCCCAATGAATGGGGAGTTTGGGCGCTCAATCTGACGTTCAATAGCCAACTGCGGCAGGATGTCCTTTATTATTGTCCGCCGTCCGGCGATACCCCGGGTGTCCCCGATGGCGGGTTGACCATCTTCCTGCTTGGCTTGGGCCTCAGCAGCATGGCGGGTCTGTCGCGCAAGTTCCAAAAGTAATCGGGTCATCCCGAAATTAGTTCCATTCCCAGGGCAGCTTCGGCTGCCCTTTTTGTTTGAGCAGGCAAACGGGAATGGGAAGATAAAACCCCAAGGTTCAGCGTTCGATTGGAGGGCTCGGCGAAAAAACCGTCCGCGCCGCCTTCATCATCTTGCGCTCTGCCATTGCGGGCCCCCGAACGTAGGCGGTTGCAGTCGTTCCTTGACGCAGCGGAGAAGCGCTTTACCCTCCACGGCATGTGTTGGCCTCTTTTTCCATCTATCCTCCCGCTCTGGTGGCGCCCGCCGTTCCTTCGTTCCCATGCCGGGCGTCGCTGGTTGTTGCTAGGTCTGTTGCTGGTCATCGGCGGCGGCGTCCGCGCGGAAGTGGTGCGGATGGAGGTGCGGGAGCGCGCGGTTTTTGCGGACGGCCAAGTCTTTGGCGCGGCGGGTCCGTATGAGCGGATCTCGGGCCGGCTGTTTGTGGAGGTGGATCCCGCGCAACCGGCCAATGCGCGCATTCACGATTTATCGCTCGCGCCACGCAACGCGCGGGGTCGCGTCGAGTGCTGGACAGATTTTTTCCTGCTCAAACCGGTGACGGCGGCCCGGGGAAACCGGCGCATCTTGTACGACGTGAACAATCGCGGCAACATGCTCGCGCTGTGGACCTTCAACGGCGGCGATCTGACCAACGATCCGCGCACCCGGGCGCATGCGGGCAATGGATTTCTCATGCGGCAGGGGTATTCGATCTTGGGATGCGGTTGGAACGGCGAGGTGATGGATGACGGACAACAACGGTTGTTGATCGGACTGCCCATCGCGCGGGAAAACGGCCAGACCATCACCGGCCGGGTGCATTTGGAAATCACCAGTCCGGAGAAGGTTTTCAGCCGCGCGTTCTCGTGGAGTCCCTGGGGCATTTCGGACGCTTTTCCCACCGTTTCCCTCGATCCCCACCAAGCCACACTCACGATGCGTCCCCGCCGCGCCGCATCGGCGGAGACCATGCCACCGACCGACTGGGCGTTTGGTCGTTGGGAGGATAACCGCCTGATTCCCGATCCCCGGCACTTGTATGTAAAGGCCGGTCTGCGGCCCGGCTGGCTTTATGATTTGGTGTACACAGCCAAAGAGCCGCGGGTCACCGGGCTGGGATTGGCGGCGTTGCGGGATTGCGTGGCGTTCTTCCGTCACGCCGCCGCGGATCGGACCGGCACG